>DAISYT010000069.1:0-9025 GCA_036825175.1 Candidatus Cloacimonadota bacterium | reverse complement strand
CCGATCAATCGAGTTTTATCCTGTATTATAAAGAAAAATTGTTGTTGATCGCTCCGGGCTACAGACCGAGTTGGGATAGTTATAACATCGGTAAGGAATGGCTTTATTCTCCCTATTCTCACAACCTGATCATGGTAAATCCGTATCATGAAGATTATGGTACAATGTCATATCAAAATTGGTATTTTGATGAGCAATCGGAATTGTCTATGGATTACTGGCATGCCGTCGATTTTTATAATACTTATTCTGTGACTCTTGCTCAATACTGGAATGACTGGAGACCCGATTATGGTTCTCCCCCATTTCCGGAAGATCCGGAGTGGATCGATCTTGGTAATCCGAATAACTATAAATTTAAAGGCGACGGATTTGAGCCGATCGGTCCTCAAGGGGGAAGATATGGTGTGGATCATAAAAATCCGGCTTATAAAAATTACCTTATCTGCAATGAATATATACAACATCTTAAAATAAATATAGTATATGACCATCCTCAAGGTGATGTAATATATCCCGGCAATATAAACGACACGATTTCCATTGCCCGTAATTTTTATAGTTTGGATATCGAAGATGAAAATCCTTATTTTATTGTTTACGATACCGTTGGGAGTTCCATTCACAACAGCGAAAATGAATTTATGAATCAATTGCATTTTGCTTTATATCCCACCTCTGAAAACACATATTATTCCGGTTGTGATAATTTATCGAATAATTCCGGTATTTTCACTCATCACAGTGGTTGTCTGAATGAAACATATTTGCATGGTATAATGGGCAGTGAAAATAATGCGGAATGGACGATCAGAGACAGCTTGCCACAAGGATTGTATTTTAACTCATCAAGAAAATGGGGCGATAATTGTCCGCCACCACAGTGGGAACATAAAGCCTTGAGAGTTAATACCACTACCACGGGTGACGAACAATTCCTCACGTTACTTATTCCATCAGAAAGCAGTACAAATCCTATCGATTCGGACTATATAGTAAATGGTAACGGTTACTATGGAGCAAAGTTCGATATGGATGTGAGTGATAGTTACTGCTGTTATACCGGAATAAAATCGGAAAATATTAATTATATTGTTTTCGGAAGTCAATCACAAGTACTCGTCGAAACTAATGCGGAGTTTTTCCTGATAGAAACGGATTCATTATTTACAGATTATAAAAAAATCGTTTTGAATGGCGGCAATGAATTAGAGTTGCAAAATAATATTTCAGTTTTCAATTCAACGATTTCATTTGAAGAAATGATAGCAAGTTACGAGAATAACGAATTGCATGTTTCCTTCAAATCCGACAACGCCCATTACCCGAAATACAAGATTCTTCGTTGTGGAATTAAGCCGGAGAATTTTTACTCTTCTACGGAATATGGCTCTTATTCTGCTAATAATGGGCAGTCCTCTACCCGTGAAACCATCGAAGATAACATTTATAATTTAGCATATGACAACGAATATTTTTATGTGAATTATTCTTATCCTGAACTGATTGATGGTGGCATAGTTTCGGATAGTCTTGTATTCTTTATCGGTTCTTATCCCAGTTCTATATTTACTACTAACGGGTATCCGAACAAGCTTCGTTTTGCCGGACAAGCTCAACTGAGCGGAACTTATGCCATTGCAGATAGTTTTGAGCTCGTGTTTGAACCGGGAGCACAGCCGCTGTTGGCTTATGGTACTTCTTTTAATATTCACGGAACCGTAACGGCAAATGGATCTACGAATGATCATATTCTTTTTACCACCAATTCGGATTGGGGAGGATTTTATATTTATTCCGATGGAGAAGCTGAGTTTAATTATTGTGAATTCGAATATGCTTATCAACCTGTACGCTGTCTGGGAGCTATTGAAATTGAGAATTGTGAGATCAGTGATTGTGAAAACGGACTTTACCTGCAAGGCTGCGCATCATTTGTCGTTAACGAGAACAACATTCATGATTGCAATGCTGCCGGTTTACTTATTTCGAACATATTCTTCTGTATGAGTCCCAGTTCTATTTGGAATAATGAAATTTATGAGAACAGCTATGGACTTTATTTGTTTAATACCGGTGCAACCATAGACAGTTGTTTCATTCATGATAACGTTTCTTACAATATTCTCGCAACCAGTGGAACTTCTTCTATTATCAAAGAATGTTGTATTCAGGACGCTCAGTCCAACCATCCGGAGATATATCTTGTATCTGCTTCATATCCGGTTATTTCCAAAAGAAACAATGATATCATTTTTGGAAGCGGCTATTCCATTTACAATGCGGATGGGGAAACCAGCAGCTATAAATGTGGTGGAAATTATTGGGGTACAACAAATAGCAACATGATCGAGGAAAGTTTTTACCCGGCAAATTGGATAGTGGATTATGATCCTATTTCAACGTCTCCTAACACCGGATTTAATGGTGAAAGCCGGGAACTGAGTATATTTGAGATGGGTATGGCAGCGGAAGAAGCCGGATATTTGCAGGTTGCCAGGGAGTATTATCTGCAATGTATCGAAGAATCTCCCGACAATTCCGATGGTTTGGGGGCTGCTTCCAGATTGATGAATTGTGTGGAATCGGAGAATGGATTTTCCTATTATGATGCTCAACAGATATATGAAACACTTTCTTCCGATACGGTAAACGTGGTGTTAAGGAACTTGGCGAAGAAATATGATGTAAATTGTGATCGCAAGAATCAGGATTTCCAGGAAGCAATCGTTAAATACGAAGACATGCTTGCCGACAGTATTTCCTGCCTGGATTCCATACTTGTTCAGTTGAATATCGTGCACACTTATCTGGAAGCGGAATCCGTCTTCGGGAGAACAGCTCTGTGTTTCAAAGAACAGCGAAATGCCATCGAAAATCACAAACAAGCTATAGATAAAGAGTCTGATTTACTAAATATGTTGATACAAGAAACGGATCCTTCCAGCAGTGTCCCGATTCCTGATCATGCTGTGCTTTACCATAACTATCCCAATCCTTTTAATCCCACCACGACAATTTCCTTTTCCATTCCCGAAGAAAGCAAAGTTGGAATTGAGATTTACAACATCAAAGGACAGAAAGTAAAACAGCTTGTCGATGAACAACTCACGGAAGGAATACACTCGGTTATTTGGGACGGGAAAAATGACAGTAGTAAATCCGTTTCATCCGGTGTTTATTTCTACAAACTAAAGGTGAATGGCAAAGACAAAGCCATCAAAAAATGCCTGCTGTTGAAATAAAATCGTAGCAACAGAATTCATTTTTCAGCCCGGAAGAAATTTCGGGCTGTTTGCTTTCTGCAGGAATTCCATTTCTTTCCGTTATGAAAGTCCGTCAGGCTAACTAGCCAATTCGCAAATGGTTAATCCGCCAACCTGCTAAGGGCTAAATTGCTAACCAGCCTATAAACTGACGCTGATCTACGATTGAAACATTTCATCCTTATTCATACTTCAGTGCTTCCACCGGGTTTCTATTCGCTGCATTCACAACCAGATAGCTTACCGTAACTACAGCTATCAACAATGTCATAATTCCGGATAACAGAAAATATCCGATGTTCAAATTAATATGATAGGCAAAGTTTTGCAGCCAGGTTTTCATAACAAAATAACCAACGGGCCAGGCAATCAGATTTGCCAGAATTATCCATTTGATGAATTGCATAACCAGTATGGAGGCGATATTGGAAACAGTTGCACCCATAACTTTGCGTACACCGATTTCTTTGGTTTTCTGTTCTGCGGTGAAGGCTGCCAGTCCAAATAACCCCAGGCAAGCTATAAAAATAGCCAGAATGGCAAAGATCGTGAAGAATTTACCGGACATCTGTTCGCTGCGGTGCAGGTTATCAAAATAGTTATCCATAAAGAAATACTCGAATGGTTGTTCTCCCGCCAGTTTATGCCAGTTTTCTTCCAGCATTTGAATGGTTCCCGCCTCGTTTTCGGAATCGATGCGGACTGCCATTAATTCTTTATACCAGATGTCGGGATGAAAAATCATCATCGGCGTTATTTCATCCCGGAAAGAATTGTTATGGAAATCTTTTACCACGCCGATAATAGTCAATTTTTCAGCGGAATCAGGTTCCAGAATAAATCTGCCGAGTGGATTTTCATAACCGAGTTCTTTCACCGCCGCTTCATTAATGATGATTGCCGATTTATCGGAGGCAAATTCGGGAGAGAAATATCTGCCTTCCGCCAGCTCGAAACCCATCGTTTCCAAATAATCATAATCTCCGCACAAACGGTAAAAATGATGTAACTCATCGGGAGTGTTGTTATCTTTGTTGAACATACTTCCATCCGAACAAGAGCCGGGAACCGAAAAAACTGCGCTGGCAGATTTCACGGCTGCCAGTTTGGAAATCTCTTCTTTATAAACGGGAAGTTGATCATCCAAAATATATGCTCTTTCGATCACCAGAAGCTGATCTTTATTGAATCCCAGTTCTTTATTGCTGATGTAATGCATTTGTTGCAAAGTAATAATTGTACACAAAATCACAATGATCGAAATGGCGAACTGAAACAAAACCAGAGTATTTCGGAATCCGCTTCTCTGTTTGCCTTTAAACAAACTGCCTTTCAGAATCGAGAGTACCCGGTAAGAAGAGAGGGTTACCGCCGAATAAATTCCGGAAATCAATCCAATAAAAATGGCTAAAGCAAAATACAGCGGGTAGGAATAATCTCCGGCAAATTTCAAATCCAGATGTTTTCCGGTGAATTCGTTGAAGCTGAATAACAGCAACTCGGAACAGATCAAAGCGATGAGCAGGGCAAAGAGGCTGATAATTATCGATTCGCACAGAAATTGCCAGATCAGCTGTTTACGATTGGAACCAAGAACCTTTCTCATGCCGATCTCTTTGGCTCGCACCGCAGAACGCGCCGTCGTCAGATTCATGAAATTTACGCAGGCGACTAATAAAATGAAGAAACCGATAATGGCAAAAAGCTCTACATAACGAATATCTCCTTTGCGCTCCACCGCCTCATCCTGGGGATTGAATAAATAAATTGCGGCGAGGGGAGTTAAGCGGAAATTATAATGATTTCCCTGAGCTACCCATTCGGCAAAAGTTACTCCCAATATTTGTTTGAACAAATCGTCGGTTTTCCGCACGAACAGTTCATTAATCTTTGTGGTCAGGAGGGCTGGATCAGTTCCGGGCTGCACTTTTATATAGGTGCGGGGACTATTATTCAGCCAGTTTTCATCGGTAGCTGCCCTTGTTCCCGCGTAAGCTATCAACACTTCAAAATCCCAATGCGAATTTGCCGGAAGATCCTGCGTTATTCCCACAATTTCCATTTCGATTGTATTATCGAAAGTAAGACTTTTGCCTATCGCATCTTCGTTGGGAAAAAATTTCCGGGCGACAGCATTGGAAATGACAATGGTTCTTGGTTTGGTTAAGAGATCGGATTTGCTGCCGGCTACCAGTGGAATTGTGAAGATATCGAAAAGTTCGGGATCGCTGTAGTAAATATTTTTCAGCAGAATATTCGTTTTATCGTAAGTAGCCAGTTTCTCGTATTTCCCGCGTAATCGGGCAGCTTTTTCGATTTCCGGAATTTCTGCCATCAAAGTTGGAGCCAGAACGTGTGAAGTGAAACTACCGGTTCCTTCCTGCTCTCCCATTTTGGAGTCAGTTCCGATGCGATAAATCTGATCATAATTCTCGTTAAACTTATCGAAACTCAATTCATCATTGATCCATAATCCGATCAAAATCACACATACCATTCCGATCACTAATCCCAGAATGTTGATTAAACTGAACGTTTTGTGCCGGAAGAGATTCCGTATTGCCACGACTAAATAATTCTTGATCATTCAACCTCCAAATTTATTCAGCGACCTGCCCGTCGTCTTGCTTTTTTTTTCTGAAACTGATTTATCTATAAATAGAGCTTCATTTTACAAGCCGTTCCACCACTCAAAACCGATTCCACCATTTCCGCTTTTACGGGTTTTTGCAGAATGTATTCCCAGATGTCCTGACAAAATCCGGCTGCACAACAGCAATATTCCAGAGGAAGCGGCTTGTTTTCGCTCTTCAGCATTTCTCTTACCAGCGGACAATGGCAGGCGAGATACGGCTTTTCTGCTTCGTCTTTTGTTTGCAAAAAGCGGGAAAATTCTTTGGGAATTTTGGTTATAGTAATCACATTTCCTTCCAGTATGCCGGCAGAGCCGATCTGATGATTGATCAGGTATTGCAATTCTTCATCGGTGAGATTTTTATATTCCCGGATGAATTTCTCGAAGGCTTTCTGATACAAGGCGTGCGCTCTTTTCAGGTCGTGATTTTGAACGTAATCTTCCCGGATGTGCTCGATATTATCTTTGGCAGAATGACAGGCGCAAGCGCAGAGCACTTCCTGCCTTTGTTGCGGGGAAAGCTCTTGTTCCAGGATTTGCATCAATTTTTTGATGCGTAACCCACTGTCGTCGTTTTCGCCATTTTCCCTGAGAGTTTGGTAAATATCTTCTCTGCCGATTTTCTGCAGAGAGTTTTGCAGTTTCTTTAACCATTGTTTTTCAAATTCATTCATTTTTTCACTCCTGATTTTTATCTCTTCCCCACTTTATTTGAGAAGGATCATTTTATTTGCAGCCAGCAACTTCCCGTTAGCCTGAAGACAATAGAAATAAATTCCGCTGGAAAGGGATTTTCCTGTTTGATCGGTGCCGTCCCAGATGATTGAATTTTTGGAATGTGAGTCTCTCGCATTGGCATCCGGCAGTTGCCGGATGCAGTCCAAAGTCTTCACTTTCTGACCTTTGATATTATAGATTTCGATCGTCGCAAACAAGGCTGTTTGCGCTACGCTAAAAGAAATCGTCGTGCTGGGATTGAAGGGATTGGGAAAGTTGGAGAGGGAAATTTGAGCAGTCTGCGGGATTATCTCCGGTACGTTTTTCAGAGTGATAAAAGGTGTTCCCGCATGCCAGCGGCAATGGGCAACTGTTCCGTTATTTGCCTGACTGGTCAGATCGGAAGCCTGACTGCCGCTGCCTTCATTCAGCCGCCAATATCCTGCCAGATTTGTCGAAGACGGATCGACATATTGTGTCATGTATTCGTTGATTTCTGTTTGGGTACGTACAGTCGTCCAGATGCGTACTTCGTCGATCACACCGGCAAAACCGGAATTCATCGAACCGTTATTTCCGATGTGCAGATCGTAAGTAGCGTTATCAGCAATAAAGCCACTCGTGGCAGTGTAAATCGTCAATTCCTGATTTTCTCCATTCAAATAAACCTGTAGATCATTGTTGCCATCGTAGGTAATAGCGAGATGCTGCCATTCATCCAGAATAATGGAATTTGCCGGAGTAGCAACACAACTTGCCGTTCCATCCGCATGAGAGAATTTGATGATCAGGCAATGCTCGTTGTAAAGAGGAAAAGTATCGCTTAAATATATGGAAATCTTGGTTTTATGGAAAATCATTCCATTCCCGAAAATGGAAGTATAGCCATAAGCTGCGGGAGAGAGCCAGGCTTCCAGAGTAAAAGGAGAGATCAGATTCAGACTGACTGCGGCAGGAACGGTAAGATGGCTGTTGTAATCAGTATATTCGATTGCACTTTCGCCGGCGAAGATGCGGATGCAATCTTCTTTCAGAATATTCAAAGTTTCGATGCCGTTGGAAATGGTTAAATTCACGTCGTAATTTCCTGTGGAGTTGTAGGTGAAAACAGGATTCGGTTCGGTAGAATCGATATTGCCGTCGTTGTCGAAATCCCACTGCCAAAGAGATGCCAAAGGTTTGCTATAACTTATTTCCCGGAAATTTACGGTCAGCGGCAGATGCCCGGAAGCGCTATCGAAAGTAAAATCGGCGGTAAGAAATTCATCGATATTTTCCCACCAGCGAATATGATTGTTACCATAATCGGTGGAACCGATCAAATCTTTATCGTTATCGCCATCCAGATCGACCACGAAAAATTTTAATAAATCGTAGCCGGTGGTACAGATAGTGTATTCGGTAAAATTTTCTTCTCCGTCATTATCGAAAAAAGAAGCGATGGCACCATTCCAGGCGATCCCAAAAATATCTTTATCGCCGTCGTCGTCGATGTCGGAAACAATCGGGGAACGCGCTCCGCCAAAATTATCCCGCAATAAATGCAGCGTAAAATTCTGGTAACCATCATTTTCAAACCAACCAAGGCAATCGCTGGTACCGCAGGAAGTGGCGGCAAAATCCATGAACCCGTCGTTATTAATGTCGCCAGCCTGCACCCAATTCGGTTGATCCCAACCATTGAAGATCAGGTGTTCGACGAAAATATCGTCATCCCCGGTATTTTCAAACCAGACGAAGCCGCCGGTATGAGCTGCCACCAGAATATCCGTATCGTTATCGCTATCCAGATCGCAGGCGACGGCACCACTCACAGTTTGCCAGTTATCTTTGATGATATGCTCGGTAAAATTCTGATTGCCGTCGTTCTCAAACCAGCCGAAACGTCCGACCTGACAATCCGTTGCCAGAATGTCAGCCGCACCGTCGGAATTGATATCGATGAAATCGCCGGTATCGGAATCCGTAAGCAGAACCCAACCCGGATTCTGCCAGGAATTGGTAAGTACATTTTCTGTGAACGCACCGTTTCCATTGTTATGAAACCAGGAAATTTTACTGCCGGAATAAGACGTGGCAGCAAAATCGGGATAGCCATCCTGATCGATATCACCGGTATCGATTGCTTTAGCATTCAAAAAATTCTCGATAACGGTATGAGACGTAAAGTTTAGATTACCATCATTTTCCAGCCAATTGATCCGATTATTTTGAAAACAAGTGTAAACGATGTCCTGATTACCATCCAGATTAAAATCAGCCGCAGCTATCCCGCAGGCACCGCCGATATTTTGCATTATTACGTGTTCTTCGAACCTGGCATCCGAAAATAATAATGCGATGGAACACAGAAAAATAACCAACATTTGTGGGACGTAAGTTTTTTTCATTTTTTTCACTCCTTTTT
>DAISYT010000068.1:0-9159 GCA_036825175.1 Candidatus Cloacimonadota bacterium | reverse complement strand
TGATCGACATTTTCAATAACAAAGGGCAGAAAATAAATACGCTTTCCTGTAACGAGGTGAAAGCCAACGAACAAGCTCACGTAATCTGGGATGGAAATAATGCGGCAGGAAAGCAGGTCGCTTCCGGTGTGTATTTTGCCCGACTCGTCGGAGACGGATTGCTTCTAAAAGAATGCAAAATGCTGCTACTGAAATAGTCCCCTCTTGAGATTTATATGCAATCCTATGGCTTGTAAACCTTTGGCTAAGGGGTGCGGTCATCCACAGGTTGATAAACTTTCGCCGTGGGGTGTGTAATAAACTTCCGAAGTTATAATGAATTAAGGATTGAAATGAGAAATTTGATTTTAGTTCTGTTAATATCGATCTCATTGAGTTTGGGTGCCGAACTTCGCTTTTATCGGGAAGATTTGCATTTCACGCTCTCGGACTCCACTTTCACGGTGGATGGTTGGTATTTTCTCAGGAATAATTCGGATAAAGAATTGAAGCAATTCCTCTTCTACCCCTTTCCGCAGGATAGTTTGTACGGTTTGGTCGATACTATTTTCTGCGAGAATGTTTCCCGCCCGGATTCGGCAAAAGTGCTAAAATGGAATCAGAACGGAGCTCGTTTGCAGATCACCATTCCGGCGCAGGATACGACGGTGATGCGGATTTATTACAATCACAATCTGAAAGGCGGAAAAGCCGAATATATTTTGGAAACCACCGCTGCCTGGGGTAAAGGTTTCGAGCAGGCTTATTACGACCTGACTTTCGATAAATCCATCCGGATCAAAACGATCTCCTACATCCCGGATGACCTGGAAGAAATCCAAACGCAATATAAACTGATCTGGCGGAAGCAGGATTTCCTGCCGATGGAAAATTTCGTGGTGGAATTTGAGGTAGAACGGTCACCCTGACCGTTTGCCACAAAGGCAAGTAACTGCAACATTTATAGCCACGAAGACACAAGGGCACGAAGGACACGAGTGTGAAAAGGTTTGTAGCAGTTGGTTAAATCGTTCCCGATCAGAGTTTGTTAAAGAAAAGGTTCCCAAGATGGAACTTGGGAACCAGATAAATATAAAATCTCTTCCTGCGATAGCAGGAGGATTCAAACACACCCCGTGGCTAAAGCCACACCCCTCTCGAGAGGGGATTTCTTCCTGCTTTTCTCATGTTCTGCCCTGTTAAGGGAAGACAGCAGAAGGGTTACGGATAAATCCTGTTGATCATCCTGGGGAACGGAATAACTTCACGAATGTGACGCACGCCGCTCATCCACTGAACTAACCGTTCCAGACCGATTCCGAATCCGCTGTGCGGCACGCTGCCGTATTTACGCAAATCCAAAAACCATTGGTAATCTTCGATCTTGTAACCTTCCTTATGGATGCGTTCCAAAAGAATGTCGTGATCGTCTTCACGTTGCGAACCGCCGATAACTTCCCCGAATCCTTCCGGTGCGATCAGATCGGCACCCAAAACCAAATCCGGGTTTTGCGGATCGCGTTTCATATAGAACGATTTAATTTCGCGGGGCCACTTTTCCACAAATACCGGCACATCGGAACCGGCAGTGATCAATTCTTCTTCGGGAGCACCGAAATCATCCAGGTAACCGATTTCCACACCTTTGCTTTTCAGATGATCGATCACCTGACGATGCGTCATTCGTTTGAAGGGTGCATCGGCTTTTTTCAGTTGTTCCACATCCCGTTCCAGGATTTCCAGTTCACGTTGGTTTTTAGCGACCACCGTGCGGATAACCGAACGGATCAGTTCTTCCTGGATTTGCATGTTTTCTTCATGCTCCACGAAAGCTGCTTCCGCATCCATCATCCAGAATTCGGTAAGATGCTTGCGCGTTTTGGATTTTTCTGCCCGAAATACCGGACCAAAATCGTAAACTCTGCCCAAACTCATGATACCGGCTTCCAAATAAAGCTGTCCGCTTTGGGAAAGATATGCCGATCCCAGATCGAAATACGGCAGCTCGAACAAAGTGGTCGTTCCTTCACTGGCATTGGGTGTTAGAATCGGCGAATCGAAACGGTAAAAACCGTGGCTGTTCAGGTAATCGCAGATGGCAAAATAAACCGTGTGGCGGATTTTGAGAACTGCATTCTGTTTGGCAGAGCGCATCCAAAGATGGCGCTGGGAAAGCAGAAAATCCGGTCCGTGTTCTTTCTTGCCGATCGGATATTCGGCTGCTATATTAATGATGTCGATGTCTTTTATTTGAAACTCAAATTCGCCTTCCCGTACCGGATGCTTTTGTGGCACACCGATCACTTCCAAGGAAGATTCGATGGTAAGAGCTTTCACTTTTTCAAAGTTCTCTTCACCCATTTCCGGTTTGGATGCCACACACTGCACATCGCCGCTGGCATCACGGAAAATGATGAAACGCAATTTACTGCTGGCTTTGCGGTAGTTGCGCACCCAACCGCGCAATTTAACTTCCTGCCCGATATGATCTTTCAGATCGATAACTTGTATAATTTTCATAAATAATCCTTTTTCCTTATTCTCCCCCTGCTAAGGGGGATAAAGGGGGTTAATTTAATATTTTTCCAATTATTTTCTTATGTGTCCTTCTGTTCCGGCAACTGCCGGATTATTCTGCACTTGAAGAATCTAATAAATGCTCTTTCTATACGCTTTACCTGGAAAGCGAGATTCTTCCTGAGAACAACGTGCAAGATACGTCAGAATGACAGTTCACTTTTTATTTATCTTATTCACGATTTCCAAAGCTATTTTCAGCGCTCTGGCACCAGCCTGTCCGTCCACGATAGGATTCAAATCTGCTTCGACCGCCTGGATAAAGCTCTCCAATTCTATGGTGAGCGCATCTTTTTTGCGATCGGAAGCATCCACCTCCACGATGTCCACCACCTGGCTGGCATCGATTCCATCGTATTTGCCCATCACTATTTGGGGCAGCACTTTATATAAATTCTTCGATTTTTTGATATGAGTGACTTTCTTTGTCTGGAAATCCATGGAAAAATAGCCATCTTTTTGGAATATCCTGAATTTGCGGGAACGCTTCATGGATATCCGACTGGAGGTAAGATTAGCCACCGCTCCGTCTTCAAATTCGATCCTGGCATTGGCGATGTCGATGCTTTTAGTCATCACTCCGGCGCCGGAGGCACTGATGTTAACGACTTTACTTTTACAGAAAGTAAGCACCAGATCGATGTCGTGGATCATCAATTCCAAAACCACCGGGATGTCAGTGCCGCGCGGAGAAAAAGGTGCAATGCGATGACTTTCGATGAAGATCGGATTGTGAATTTCATCCGCCATTTCCAAAACGATGGGATTAAAATGTTCGATATGCCCCACCTGGATTTTCAGATTTTTCTCTTCGGCTAATTTCACCAATTTTTCCGCTTGATCCAGCGTCTCCGTAATTGGTTTTTCGATGAAAACATGAATGCCTTGTTCCATCGCCTGTTTGGCTAATTCATAGTGAGATATGGTGGTAACGACAATGACCAGAGCTTCGCATTCGGCAAGCAGAGCTTCAAAATTGTCGAATCTGGGACAATTTAATTTTTCGGAAATTTCGCTAGCTCGTTTTTTATTTTTATCATACAAACCAACAAACTGGCATTTATCGGATTGCGCTAAAATCCGGGCATGATTTTGTCCAAACTGCCCCACTCCCACGATTCCAACTTTCAGCATTTTTTCTCCCAACCTTATTTTCGGAAGTTAAAATCCGCATAGGCTTTGCGCTGTCAAGCAAAGAAATCCCCTCGGATTCAGCAAGGCACAAGGAAATTATCAATTCAGGATAAGCAGGTAAAATAGCATTTCAGCATTTCAGCATTTCAGCATTTCAGCATTTCAGCGTGTCAGCATTTCAGCATTTCAGCATTTCAGCGTATCAGCGTGTCAGCGACTCAGATAGTTTGATTATCACTAAAGAAAAGATAAATTGTGTTCTTGCGTTCATCAGTGGTTGAATCCGTTCTTAACTCGAATCTTGGGGAAAGAAGTTTGAAAGAAAACCAAATTTTCAAGTCAAGTCCGGGAAAGTCTTTTGCATACAGAGATTCTTCATGAGTAACAGCAAGCTGAATTCCTCTGAATGACACAATTTCGTGTCCTTTGCCTGTCACGCCGAAGTCTGAGCGAAGACGGATGACTTCGTGTTTTCGTGGCAAAAATCAATGTTTATCTGCGTCTATCTGCGATCAAATCCGTTCTTAACTCGAATCTTGGGGAAAGAAGTTTGAAAGAAAACCAAATTTTCAAGTCAAGTCCGTGAAAGTCTTTTGCAAACAGAGATTCCTCATGAGAATAACGTGTACACACCCCGCCCCGAATTCTTCGGGACACCCCTAAGCCAACGGGCTTATAAATCTCAAGAGGGGATTTGCAACAGAACAACATTTTTTGCGCCTTCGTGTCTTTGTGGCGGATTTTAATCCAACAGTTACCTTTTTAACTTTTTGTTAATTTGTTAAAATTTTATTTGACATTCAACCAACTCCGAATATTTTATCGACCAAGTGTGACTGAAAAGGAGGTTTGCATGGCAAACAGAAAAGAGATAATCGCAGCTGCCAAAGCATCTTTCGTAAAATATGGCATCGTGAAAACGACGCTCGACATCGTCGCCCGGGAATGCGACGTGCAGAAGACAGCGATCTATTATTATTTCAAAAACAAAGACGATCTGATCCAAAGCACACTGGAAGATATCGTTCTGGAAACCAAGAATGAATTCGACAAATTACTGGAATTTCAGGGTGATTTTCGTTCCAGGTTGCAGCACCTGATGCAAGGTCAGCTGGAATCCTTTCTAAAAAGAAAGCACTTTATGGTCACCATCAGGAACATCGACATTCAATCCAAATTCATTCAATTCGCCATTCAGATTCGTGACGATCTTTTTAATTATCTGCATCAGAACTATTTTACAGTTTTACAAGAAGGCATAAAAGAAGGACTAATCAAATCGGACTACATCGATCCTGCAATACAGATCATTACGAGGTCGATAACAAGCTATGCCTACGAAATTTTGGTTTATGACAAGGAAATCCCGGTTTCCCAGATCACTGATCAGACACTCGACGTTGTATTAAATGGAATAAAAGCATAAATCAGGAGGATAACCCTATGAAAAACAAGCACTTTCTCTTGAGCATTTTGTTGCTTCTGACATTACCCGCATTGCTCCCTGCTATCGAACACCTCACTTTGTCACAAGCCAGAGATTTGGCTATCAGGAATAATTACGACATTCAAATCGCCGATCAAAATGCCCAGAGTACTCACCAGGAGAAAAAAGCTGCTTTCACAAACTTTCTGCCCAGCGTCAACGCAGCCGGAACGTATTTGCGTTTGAATAAACAAATTAAATATGAAACCGGTGATTTCTATCTGCCCGTTACCGATGAATCGGGAAATGTGATCATCATGACCGATGAGAACGGCGTTCCGATTTTGGACGCAAATGGCAATTACATCATTTCCAATTACGCCTGGCTGCCTTCCCAAACTCTGAAATTTGGGGAAAAAGATAACTATCTGGGAACGGTGAGTGTAACTCAGCCGCTTTTCACCGGCGGCAAGGTTTACGAAAATTACCAGGTTGCCAAATACCTCGATCAAATCGGTTCTCAGAAGAAAAATCTTACCAGGCAGGAAGTCATCTGCCAGGTGGACGAAGGTTATTGGCGGGTGATCGCTTTATCGGAAAAAGTGAAGTTAGCCAAGCAGTATAAAGCCACAGTGGAAAACCACTTACAGGATTTACAAAATTACTACGAGGAAGGCGTTATCACCAATAACGATCTTCTGAAAGTGAAAGTTAAACTGAACGAAGCCGAGTTGGATTTGTTGAAAGCCAATGACGGCTATTCCCTATCTCTGATGGCGCTTAATCATCTTTTAGGGCTGCCGCTTCAGGATCAAACCATTCTGCTGGACAGCCTGACGGTGGAAACGGAAACTCAGCCGGTCACAAGCAATTTAGTGGAAAAAGCTCTCTCGCAAAGACCGGAGATTTCCATTCTGAAAGACACGAAAAATGTTTCCAATTCGCTCGTTAAGATCAGCCGTTCCCGCTATTTTCCGAACCTGGTTTTACAGGGAAATTACTCCTGGATCAATCCCAATCCTTACAACAGTTTCCAGGATGAATTCGGTGGTGATTGGTCGGTTGCCCTGGTTTTTGAAATGGAGCTTTTCCATTGGAATGAAAGAGGTTACGAACTTTCCGCTGCCAAACACGCTCGCAAAGCTGCCGAATTGAAACTGGCCCAAACCGAAGAACAGATCAAATTGCAGGTCTCGCAGGAACAATACAAACTCGACGAAGCAGCCGTGAAGGTGAAACTCACGCATCAAAACGTGATTCAAAGCAAAGAAAATATGGATAATACCGAAGATAAATTCAAAGAAGGCATGACCACCAGTTCGGAAGTTCTGGATGCTCAAACGCTCTGGCAATCGGCAGTTTCCGAATTTATCGATGCCAAAGCCGAATTCAAACTACAACAAACCGTTATGGAAAAAGTTTTAGGAAATTTATAGTATAAAAGGAGTGAAAATGAAAAAGAATATTTTTCTGTTCCTACTGTTGGCACTAATGATATTCGGTTGCGCTCAGAAAACCGAAACAGCCGCCGAGAACGAACTTGCATCTGTTACAACTACCAAAGCAGAATTGAAAATGTACCAACCGGAAAGACATTTTTCAGGTGCTTTAACCGCTCATAAAGAAGCCAATTTGGGTCCCGTTCTGCCCGGACGTGTGGAGAAAATTTATTTCCAGGAAGGCGACAAAGTGAAGAAAGGCGACCTTCTGGTGGAAATGTCCGGTGAACTGCTCACCCAGGCTCAAATCGAATATGAAACTTATAAAAAAGACTTTGAACGCATGAGCCGACTGCGTGAGAAAAATGCCGTTTCCGAAATGGATTACGACCACATGAAAGCTCAATACGAAGCGAAATTGGAAAACTACAAACTGGTGAAAAAGAATACCGAAATCTGTGCTACTTTCGATGGCACGGTGGTCGATCATCTTTTGGAAGAAGGCGAAACTTTCCTCTTCCTGCCGAAATTCGATGTCGGTTACTCTCATTCCATCGGCGTTATCACTCTGATGCAGCTCGATCCCATGATCATTAAGATCGAAGTGAATCAACAGGATTTGAATTCCATCTCGCTCGGACAGAACGCCAGAATTACCATCGACGCCTTCCCGAATGAAGAATTCACAGCTAAAATCTCGCAGATAAAACCGGTGCTTTCCAATCTTTCTCACACCGCCGAAATCGAACTTACTCTGCCCAACCACCAGGATCAATTCAAGCCGGGAATGTACTGTCACGTTTATCTGCAATACCCGCAAAGCGAACAAATTTACATTCCCAGAAGTTGCCTGCTGCATCAAACCGGAACCGGCGAATATTACGTTTATGTGGTAAAAAACTCGGTGGCAACACGAACAGATGTGAATATTCTCGCCGACTTAAGCGCCCATTACATCGTTGATAATCTTGCCGCCGGAGCTGAAGTCATTCTTTCGGGACAAAACAAAGTGAATAACGGCACAAAGGTTTCTGTCGTATCGGAGGATTGAGATGCGTTTACCCAAAATCGCAGTAAATAAGCCCGTCTTCATCATCATGATTTTCGTTGCGATTTTCATATTTGGAGTTGTCTCGCGAATCATGCTGCCGGTGGACGTGCTGCCGGATATCGAATATCCGACCCTGACCGTGCTGACTGTTTACCCGGGTGTGGCAGCCAGCGACGTGGAAAAACAGCTAACCAATAAACTGGAAAAAGTGCTGGCAGGAATCAACAATCTGAAAAGTATTAAATCGAGTTCCAAGGAAAATGTTTCGCTTATTTCATTGGAATTCAACTGGAATACCGATTTGGATGAAGCCGCCAACGATGCCAGAGATGCCATCGAATTAGTGAAGATGAAGCTTCCCGATGAAGCAAAAAATCCCATCATTTATAAATTGAACAGCTCCATGCTGCCCGTGCTGATCTATGCTATCGAAGCCGACGAAAGTTTCAACGGACTTTACCAGATCATCGATAAGAAAATTTCTAACCGGCTGAGAAAAGTGCCCGGCGTCGCCACGGTTATCGTGATCGGTTCTCCCGAAAGAGAGATCAAGATCAACATCGATCCGCATAAATTGAGCGCTTACAACCTGTCTATCGCTCAGATCGCCCAGATTCTGGAAATGGAAAATATCACCATTCCCGGCGGTTCCATCAAAATCGGAACGAGCGACCTGGCAGTGAGTATCCCCGGTGAAGTTGCCAACGTCGAGGATATCGGCAATATCGCTTTGATCAATGTGAACGATGAAATCATCAGATTGAGGGATGTGGCGGAAATCGTCGATGGCTACAAAGATAAAGACATCATGGCTCGTTCCACCGGAAATCGAGCCGTCGCTCTGGCTGTGCAAAAACAAACCGGCAGCAACACCCAGGAAGTGGCAAAACTGGTGAAAGAAGAAGTTGATAAAATCAGGGAAATCGTGCCTTCCGATATAAAAATAACACAAGCTCAGGATTCTTCGGAATTGGTGACCGGTTCGATCAATAACCTTACTTCCACGATTATCTGGGCTGCCCTGTTCGTGCTGCTGGTCGTCTTCTTCTTCCTGCGCAAAATCAAAAACAGTTTGATCATCATCCTGACGATCCCGTTCTCTTTGATCGTCGCCTTCATCTTCATGTATATCGGCAATTACACCGTGAATATTTTCTCCCTGATGTCGCTGGCAATCGCTATCGGTATGGTGGTGGATAACGCCATCGTGGTATTCGAGAACATCATCAGACATATCGAACGCGGCTCCAAACCGCAGGAAGCTTCCGTTTTTGGCGCCAGCGAAATGGGCTTGGCAATCACTGCGTCCACCCTGACCACCGTTGCAGTTTTCATCCCGATGTTCTTCATCGGCGGTCTGGTGGGAATCGTTTTCAAACAACTGGCAATTTTAACTTCCGTAACCCTGCTGGCATCTTTGTTCACCTCGCTCACGCTGACGCCCATGCTTTCTTCCAAATGGCTAAAACGTGACGCCGTGCTGCATCCCAAAGAAACCAAACTTTTCAAATTCAGCGAAAAGATATTTAATTCCGTGGAAAATGGTTACGCCA
>DAISYT010000067.1:5991-9163 GCA_036825175.1 Candidatus Cloacimonadota bacterium | reverse complement strand
AAATTGCAGGCGGCTTTGACAGCCGCCTGACTTCAATATCATTTAAGCAACAACATCTTTTTCGAGATTTCTTTTTTACCGGTTTTTAATTTATAGAAATATAAACCGGAAGCCGCTTGTTTGCCATTTTCATCTTTACCTTCCCAAACCACCGATTGCTCACCAGCCGGCAGAGTACCGCTCACCAATTCTTTCACCTTTTGCCCTTTTAGGTTGTAAATGGTCAATGTGACCTTTTGCTCACTGGGAATGGAAAAAGATATATTCGTTTCTGGATTGAAGGGATTCGGATAATTACCATGCAATTTCGCTGATGGAATTATATTCTCTACAGGTTTGAAATCATCTGTGAATTTAATTGCAGAATGCAGTTGTCTTCCCGGCATGATTTCCGATGTTTCGAATTCTCCTGTGTCCCGATTCAAAACCAGGTATTCGGTAAGTTGGGTTGAATTACCACGACCAGAAACATATTCAAAAGTAAATGCCGAACCTTCCCGGTTTGCACTATCCGAATATACCAGAATTTGAGCACAGGAATCTTCCACGACCACAGCGCCAACACATGTATCTGCTTCGAAAACACCGATCTCAATAATGTTTTCCGGTATATCGATCACATCGATAACTTCATAATCCATCTTTTCAGTGTATGCAAAATTTTGAGCTTCGGATTGCATGGTCGGTTCTTCTACTGTCCCGGATGCATTCCAACTAAAATTATAGACTGTATCATACATCTGCACTATATACATTTTTCCATAATCCATTGTTTTGCCGACTGTGGAATTTGAAGGTAAAGATGGCGCCGATCCCCGCTGAATATTCATTGCATCGTAATACCAATCTTCCGCCCAAACCCGGTTCACATGCGCAAAATCACTTCCAAATGCATCTTCGATATTTTGCGGATATGGCACATAATAACCCAGCCAGAAATTTTCCAAAGCCGGCATATCTACTGTGTAAGAAGTCAAAAGATCACCCTCAACCTGTAAATAAGTATCTTCCGAGCCTGCAGCTACTTCCACTTTGTATCCTTCATGACGAAAAAGCATATTGCCGAAACCAGCATCTAAAAATCCAATTATCTCATCATAAGTGATATATTTATTTTTCCCAACAATGCGTTCAAAACCATCAATTAAACAGGGCTCAGTAGATAATAGTTGTAATAGACCAGACTCACCGTTTTTGTAGTATGCTTGTTCATATAGTTCACCGGTATATAAGCCCTGCTGAGTGAGGTGTGGAAAGGAAATCCATTGAATACCCGGAGTTAATATTTTAACTTCCGGATAGTGGCATTCGATCAATTTGTCACCGACTTGAGCTGTAGCAAAAGCTTCTTCAAATGTTTTGAATTGTTCTTGGGAACCAAAATAAATAATTCTGCCGAACAAAATCGAACACATAATCAAATTCAAAATCAATATCCATTTTTTCATACTTTCCTCGCAACTCAACGAGAAAAATTTTACTTTTACTTAATCGCTGTCAAATGAATTTTGGGTGGAAGCAAAAAATAAATGCTAATACAATTGTTTCGCAAACAAGGATGTTTGCGGTACTCCCCGACGTGCAACTTCGAGGTGCTTTGTCGTTACGAGCAGTTCTTCTTGTGTTTCTATTGCGAAGCAATCTTTTTCACTCTCGTTCTTACCTCAAGCCTGCGCATTGAGGCAAGTCCGAATTGAGTAACATGACGTTGCACGTCGTGAGAAATCGCGACTTACAAAGTCGAGGTACATTTAATATTTATAAACGCTTCCTCCGATAAATTCTCTGAGTACGGAATCTTTGGGAACCGGAGAATCATCGGCAAAAGGCTCGAATTGCTTTAAAAATTCGTAGGTTCTCTGAGCACGCAAATTAGCATCCTGCTTTTCCGGATCGTTCCGGTAAGCGTCTTTCCACTGCTCGAATTCGTGGAATAAACGTGCTTTATAAAGCGGTAATTCATAAGGCATTCCACTGGAGATTATGTAGTCTGCCCGACTTTGATTGGGAATTATGTGACGCATTTCACTATCTCGCACATAATGCCAGTGTTCCAGAGTTTGACGCGGATTGTATGCCCGGTGGCTGGCATCACGCAGCATCCGGCGTAGCATCCGAACATCTGCCCAGCGGAGGTATTTGCCGTTATAATCTTTCACCTGTAATAACGGTTCGATATAAATTTTGAATTTCAAATTATCGGCGATACTTTCACTCATGGGCGGGTACAATCCGTGCAGGCTGTCTATCAACAAAATTTCATTTTTCTCCAGTTTCATTTTCGTGCGATTCAGATGTCTGGTACCCGTGCGGAAATCATAGAAGGGGATCGCCACTTCTTCGCCGTTACACAAGCGGCTGATATGATCGTTGATCATGGGCAGATCGAGAGCTTGCGGCGTTTCAAAATCATAATCTCCGAATTCGTCTTTGGGATGTAAAGCCAGATCAAAAAAATAATTATCCACTACGAAAGCTTTAAATTTCAGTCCGATTTTATTCAGATGCTCTTCCAATTTTATGGTAGTGGTAGTTTTCCCGGAAGAAGAAGGTCCGCTCACAAAAACCATTTTCAAATCTTTGCTGCGTTCCGTGATCATTTTAGCTGCCATCAAAATATCTTCCTGATACAGAAGCTCGCATTCGTGAATAACGTGCGGAAAACGTCCGTTGCGGATGTGGCGATTGATCGCTTCGATGGTGTGAAGATCGTGATCGACCGTCCAATCCAGGATTTTCCAAAGCTTCGACCAGGGGATATTTTCCGATGGAACAGAAGCTCTCAGATTCATTTCTTCGCGTTTTTTCTGCTTTTCGCCGCGATACAAAATATAAGCTTTCGCCACCCGATCGTGCCCGTTTTTAATCAGTGTTTTTTCCACGCAATCCTGGATTTCTTCGATTTGCGGAGTGTAGGTGGGAGGATATTTCTGCAACAAATTCTGCAAAACTTTTTCAGCGATCTGATCGGCAGTTTCCTTATTGCGTCCACCCTCAGCGACGACCGCCCGGTAAATAGCGTTGGCAATGCGTTCCAATTTGAACGGAACTTTTGCGCCGCTGCGCTTGATTACATATTTGAATGTTTCCATTTTATTTCCTTTAGTTTTTTGCCGGATTTGCCTTAATACTCCGGCTTAAGGTAAAAACGGTCTTAACCCAATCAGAAATC
>DAISYT010000067.1:0-5891 GCA_036825175.1 Candidatus Cloacimonadota bacterium | reverse complement strand
GAGCAATCGCCGATGAACTTCAGATTAGAAAATTGGGAATTATCCAGCAAATTGGAATAGAACTTGATTTCCGGCGCATACACGAGATTATCGCTGTTGGCAACACCCGGCACGATTTGATCGAGATTCTGAATGAAATCGATGACGCTTTCCGCAATGCGGCGCGGGAAAGCCAGGTTTATATCACCCAGAATATATCTTTCGTCAGACAGCGTCGGCTGCACACGATACAAATGTTTGGTACGTTTGGAATGCACGAAATTGTCGTATGTTTGCAGGATAACTTTATCCTTTCCAGCCAGGATATTGGAAAGCTGAGCGATGTGCGAGCCGTATCCCACCGGATCGTTGAATGGCTCCGTAAGTTGAACCGTAGTCAGGATGGCAAAATTGGTGTTTTTGCTTTTTTCATTCATCTTGGAATGTCCGTTCACCGTGATGAAATCCTCGTAATTTTCCGTTACCACATAACCGCTGGGATTATTGCAAAAAGTGCGAACCATGTAGCCGGTTTTGCTCAGGAATTTAACTTTGAATTCGTACATTTCCTGATTCAAATCCGCCACAATGTGATCGGGTAATTCAAACCGCACACCCAGATCGACTTTGGTGTTATCGACGATCAATTGCGGGAATTTGGCGATGATCTTTTTCACCAGATTGTGTCCGCTTCTGCCCACCGCCACGATGACGCGATCATAACTTTCCGTGCCGTTTACGAGCATCTGCTCCGTTTTCGGATCGATGTCGGTAACCGGGCAATTGAAATGAAAATGAATGTTCGGAAAAGCCTTAAAATCTTCGTAAATCGTGAATAGCACCTGCTTGAGCTGATCCGTTCCGATATGATAAAATTCCGCATGAACCGGCTGAAATCCTTTCTCGTAAAACTTCTTGTAAAAATCGGCGGAAGAAAAGGAACTTCCGCGCTCGAATTTTTTGTGCTCTGTTTTATCGATGTAGTACTGAACCAGTTTGTTTTGCAGATTTTCATCAACCTCGATGCTACCTCCCATCTCTTTGGATATAAACAACTTACCGTCGGCTCGAATTCCCGAAATGCTGGAAGAATAGATGTCTTTGCTCTTTTCATAAATATGAATTTCATGATTGGAATGCTTGATCCGTTCCACAAAACCGATAGCTGCCGCACCGAAGCCAATGATCGCTATTTTCATGTGATTCGATCCTTTTGTTTTTTAGGAAATTTTATTTCAATAAAACTGCTTTTCCGATCTCGGTTTGACTGCCGGCGACGAGGCGATAGAAATAAATTCCGCTGGCAACTGGTCGATTCGAGTGATCGGTGCCGTTCCAGATATAACTGTGATATCCGGACTCCAGCTCGGAATGCGTCAGAGTTTTCACGAGTTCACCTTTGATGTTCAAAATCGACAAATCGGTTCGGGCAGGAGAATCCAAGATAAAACGGATTTGCGTTTCCGGATTGAACGGATTGGGAAGATTCGGCAGCAGAAGGCATTTTCCCGCGATTGGTAAGTCATCGATGCCGGAACCGCCGGATATTTCCACCCACCAGATTTTGCTATAATCGTAACCGTTTCGGGAACCGACCCCTTCTATTTCGTGCCAGCCGTTCACATTCGAGGAAAAGGTGAACATATTGCTGATTTCGGTTTGAAGTTCATCATCCACATACCAGGAATATTCCACACCCGTTTCGGAAGACAACATGCAGAAAACTTCCATATTTCCGGCATTCATAGCAAGAGAATCCTCTTCGGGAATGAAACCGATGAATTGAGGGGTCATGATGCGCAGACTGTCGATATTCACATCCACCAACGGTTTATCGTTGGCATCGGTGGGAACTTCGCTGATCGCTTCCACGATATCGGTACCCATTGTTACATGCCCGAAAGCAGCATAATCGCCGTTTAGCCAGGTGCAGGGTTCTACCGTGATGAAATACTGCGAACCGGCAGAGTTGGGCTGTCCGGTGTTTGCCATACCGATCACGTAAGGTTCGTTGTAATTTATCAGCGGATTCCATTCGTCGGGAATGGTGTAACCCGGTCCGCCGTAACCGGTGCCGTACGGGCATCCGTCCTGGATCATAAAATCAGCGATAACGCGGTGGAAAATCAGGCTATCATAAAAATTGGCATTGGTCAGATCGATGAAGTTGGTGCCGGTGATGGGCATCAGGTCTTCCCGCAGAGTTACTTCAAAATCTCCCATCGAAGTGTACCACCGAACGATGCTTTGTGACCAGATCAGACTGTTACAGATCAACAAAAATAAGATGCAAAAAAAACGAATTGTTCGCATAATTCCTCCTCAATAAAATAACGGAATCGAATATCTTTTTCGGTTTAAAAAGAGTCAATTTAAATTCTTGCTTACGCAGTTTGCAAAAAAATGGCCGAGAGGGCAGGAATCGAACCTGCCGTGGACAGTTTTAGCTGCCCATTACTGGTTTTGAAGACCAGTTGAAACACCAGTTCCGTCCTCTCTGATTTGACCAAAAACAAAAATTATTTTTTTATGTCAAGTCCGGCGAAAAACGAAGGTTTAAATGATACTTTTCAAATGAACTTGTTATTCTCGGCGGAAATAGAATGCTTTTCCATTGGGAAAGTGCACATTTATTAGAATTTCATTTTCGTTTGGAAAATCAGCATCGATATAAAGTTGAAAGCCCTGAAAGGGCAATACCTGAATATCCGCACGTGCAACGTGCGGTTTTACCCGCTACTAACGGTCACAATTCCGAAGGGATTGAACCAGTGTTGTGTTAGTTCAACCCATTCAGGGTTGGTATATATTTACCATCACCGACCGCACGTGACACGTGCGGTTAAGCAAATTGAATCCCGTTAGGATTCTTCTTGCAATTAATGTCTTGAAATAACCAACCATAAAATCTAAAGAAAGTACCATTTTGCCAATTTCCATAAACGTAATTTATTGAAAAAGTGTAATTGCAAAATAAACAATCTCTTCCAAATCATTTTTAGTATCGGAAGATTCCGGTCTTGACTTTTTAAGCTGGCTGCAAAACATGAAAACCAAATTGGAGAGATTATGGAAACCAAACATTTGATCATGGGAACGGCGGGACACGTCGATCATGGTAAAACAAGACTGATAAAAGCTTTAACCGGTTTCGACTGCGACACTCACAAACAGGAAAAAGACCGCGGTATCACGATAAATTTGGGTTTTGCCCATCTCGATTTGCCGAACGGCATCGGTGTGGGAATTGTGGATGTGCCCGGACATGCCGATTTCATCAAGACGATGGTCGCCGGAGCCTGTGGTATCGATTTCGTGCTCCTGATCATCGCAGCCGATGAAGGCATCATGCCGCAAACTTCCGAGCATCTGGAAATCATGAAATTGCTGGGTATTCAACACGGCATCGTCGTTCTCACGAAGATCGATCTGGTCGATGCGGAACTGATAGAACTGGCTAAAGACGAGATCGGCGAATTTGTGGAAAATTCTTTTCTAAAGAATGCTCCGATCATACCGGTTTCGGCAGTTTCGGGAGAAGGAATAAACGATCTGATCACGGAGATTTCCCAATTGGTGGAAATAATTCCCGGTAGAAATACGGAAGGATTATTCCGCATGTACATCGATCGGGAATTCGGTCGGGAAGGCTTCGGCACGATTCTGAACGGGTCGGTCATTTCGGGAAAAGTACAAAAAAACGAAACGGTTTATATCTTGCCGGGAGCCAAAGAATTTCGCGTTCGCCGTCTGGAACACCACGGCTCAGAAGTGGAAAGTGTAAGCGCCGGCGACCGGGCTTCTTTCAATCTGGTTGGATTTAAACAGAAAGATTTCAGGCGCGGACTGATGATTGCCAACCAGATCATCAACCCTACCAAATTGATCGATGTACAGATCGTGCTTTTCCAAAAAGAAGTGAAGCTGGAATTGTGGAGTCAGGTCATGTTTTTATTGGGAACGAACCGTCTCATGTGCCGCCTTCATCTATTGGATAAAAATGAAATTAACGGCGGAGAAAGCGGTTTGGCTCAGGTTTATCTTCCCGCAGAAATCATCTGCCGGATCGGCGATAAATTCATCATTCGTAATTCTTCGGGCGACCTGACTTTAGGCGGCGGGCAGGTGATCGATCCTTACCCGTTGCATCACCGTCGTCGCCGGGAATCGCAGGTGGAAATCGTGAAAAAAATATCCGGAGGTGAGTTGCCGGAAATCGTGGCAGCCGAAGTTCGTAAAACCAATCTGCCGGTTTCACATCTGGAAATCGCTCAGCGGCTGCATTTGAATCCGAATGACCTTATCCACATAATTTTCAATGAATTACCGGTAGATATCGTCTTTTTCCAGGAAGGAGAGAACATCCTGCTTCTGATGAAAAAAATAACCACTGCCACTCAAAATAAAATCCTTTCCAACCTGCTGGAATACCATAAAAAAAATCCGCTCAAAGAAAAAGGCAGAACGTTTAAGGAGCTGTTCGGAATTTTTGGCTCGGATCAAAATGAAGATACGAAATTGCTGTTGAAATTGATGCTGGATAAATTAACTTCCGAGGGTAAAATCCGGCAGAAAGAAAATACCTGGATTCATGATTCACATGAAGTAAAAATCGATGCGGAGACACTGAAATTGGTCGATGAAGTGGAAGCCTGTTTAAAATCGTTGGGAAACTCTTCCGCCGATTTTAATGAAATTGTCGAAATGCTTTCCTCCCCCATTCCCGACAAAACATTGCAGCAGATTCTGGCTTATTTGCTGGATGAGAAAAAAATCTGTTTCATTCAGATGCGTTATTTGCATACCGATTTTGTGGAGCAGGCAAAAAAGATGGTCATCGACTTTTTGCGGGAGCATGAAGATGGCATTTCGGTAGCGCAGTTGCGCAATATGATCGATAGTAATCGCTCCAATGCCCTGCTGATTCTGGATTGGATGGATAACGAGGGAATTACTTTAAGAAAAGGGAATTTCAGGTTCTTAACGAAACGGTTTATTCAGGAAAGGAATTCCTGATATAATTCTGCCAGCCGCTGGAAGTAAAAGCCAGTTTATCGTATTCAAAAAGCAGATTCTCGAACGTAGTTTGAACGGTTGGAAACCAGATGGAAGCCGTTCCAGCCGGGTAATCCTGGGTGCCGTTCGGATCATGCAGATCGATGTAATATTGTCCGATAAACACCTGATCCAGGAGATGCAAAATGTTTTGGCAATCGGTAATCAACACTTCGTTTTCTGCGTTTTCCTGTAATTTCGTAAAATAATCCGTCACATCGATGTCGGCTTCCAGATCGTTGAATGTAATGGTACAATCCTGACGACTCTGCCGGAAAATATCCGTATGCGTCGAATCCTGCCAGGTTGTTACGAAGGAACTTATGGCGGAAATCAAATCCTGAAAAACAGCAGTATTAACCACACCGAAAGAAATTTCGTAAGGCGTAAAATAAGGATTTTGGGAACCGCCCGGTGAATAGGAATTCACAAAAGCATAAGCCAGATCCTGCACCAAGGCTTCTGCGGAAACGTGATCTTCCCACAAATTCAGGAATTCGTTATACGGCGAGCCATCCGCCGGAATAACCGCTTCCGAGCCGATGATGTAATCGGCGGCAAAGTAAATTTCATTCAGAACTTCCAACGTTAACATATTGCAGGCATCCAATCCCAGAATATCCAGATGAGCATCGATCTTGTGCATGGCATCGTAGAACTCTCCATCCGGCACACTGATGGAAGAGCTGCTTTCATGGTCGGGACAAAACTTATTGTAGGCATCGTACCAACCGTTGCCGTGTCCCCAAATAAATAACGCTTTGCCTTCTGCCGGATATTTATCGAATCCCCAATCGGCAAAATGAGTGAGAGTGGCAGGATCGCCGCTGTCGATCTCGCCGAGATCGGAAATCAGC
>DAISYT010000066.1:0-9221 GCA_036825175.1 Candidatus Cloacimonadota bacterium | reverse complement strand
ATGATCGACGATTCTCATGCCACCGGTTACATCGGCAAAACAGGACGCGGAACTTCCGAGTATTGTGATGTGATGGGCAGAGTAGATATTATCACGACCACTTTCGGAAAAGCTTTAGGCGGTGCTTCTGGCGGATGTACTTCCGGAAGAAAAGAAATTATCGAAATGCTGCGTCAGGCATCACGTCCGTATCTTTTCTCCAACACGCTTTCTCCTGCCATTGCCGGAGCCACTTTGAAGGTGTTGGAAATGCTTACAAAATCCAGCGAATTGCGGGATAAAGTCGTCGATAACGCACTCTATTTCCGTTCCGAAATGGAAAAAGCCGGTTTTGAATTATCCGCAGGGAATACTGCAATCGTTCCCGTCATGCTGTACGACGAACCTTTGGCTCTGAAAATGGCTGACAGATTGTTGGAAGAAGGCGTTTATGTGATCGGATTTGCTTATCCGGTAGTGCCGAAAGGTAAAGCTCGTATTCGGGTTCAGCTTTCTGCTGGTCATACTCATGACGACATCGATTTTACCGTGAAAGCTTTCAAAAAAATCGGAAAAGAGCTGGGCGTAATCTGATCGGCATCGGGTAAACAGCTTGTTTAAAATGGATTTCATTTGATGCGGGGAACCATGAAAAAAGGTAAATTGTTCATCGTTCCCACTCCGATTGGAAATCTGGGTGATATGACTTTTCGCAGCGTGGAAACGCTGAAAAAAGTTGCAATTATTGGTGCGGAAGACACGCGAACTTCCGCACCGCTGCTTAAACATTTCGCTATTTCTGCTCCGATGTTCAGTTACCACAAATTCAATGAACGTTCCCGCGTGGAAAAAGTTTTGGAACATCTGAAAAATGGGGAAGATGTCGCCATCATTTCCGATGCGGGCACTCCCGGTATTTCCGATCCTGCTGCCATTTTGGTTCAGGCGGTGTTGCAGGCGGATTTTGTGGTGGAAACTCTGCCGGGTGCTTCGGCTCTTTTACCCGCTTTGGTTAGTTCCGGGTTAAATTGTGATCGTTTCTTTTTTGCCGGATTTCTGCCGGAAAAAGAATCTGAACGCGAAAAACTGCTGTCTAATATTGGTAATTTGCCGGATTCATTGGTGTTTTACGAAGCTCCGCATCGCATCTTCAAAACTTGCCAAATCTTGCTCGAATCTTTGGGAAATCGGCGTGTGGTGCTGGCTCGTGAGATTTCCAAACTGCATGAAACTTTTTATCGTTCTTCTTTGAAGGAAATCCTTTTGCAGCCGGAAATGATCATGTTGAAAGGGGAATTCGTCATTATTCTGGAAGGTGCCGCGGAAAAAGAGTATTCCGATCAGGAAATTATAGAATTGCTAAAAAAAGCACTTTCGGAAGGAAAAACAAAAAAAACGGCAGCCGGAATGTTGGCTCGGGAAATCGGCGTGAATAAAAACAGAATTTATGATTTAGCATTGAAACTGGAAAATAATTGACGGGAACACTTCAAAACAAATATTAACCACGAAAATTAATTAAGAAAAAAAGGAGAAAAATATGTTTCCTGGTGGGAAAAAAGGTATGCAGGATTTGATGAAACAAGCTCAAAAAATGCAGAAAGATTTAATGAAAGCTCAGGAAGAACTGGCAAATCAGGTGGTGGAAGGTTCTGCCGGCGGCGGCATGGTGAAGGTGGAAATGAACGGTAAAAACCAGGTACTTTCCGTGAAAATCGATCCGGAAGTCATCGATCCGAACGATGTGGAAATGCTGGAAGACCTGATCATGGCAGCTCTGAACGAAGCACAGGAAAAAGTTTCTAAATCCAGTGAAAGCGAATTGGGCAAGCTTACCGGCGGCATTAATATTCCCGGTTTGTTTTAAGATATTTTATGTTCGACGGTCTGCTGGAAATCCTGGCAAAAAACCTGAAAAAACTGCCGGGAATTGGAAATAAAACAGCTCATAGATTGGCGATTTACCTGGTTTCCTGCGAAAAAAACAAAGCGTTGGAACTGGCTGATGCCATCCGAAATGCTGTGGAAAATTTTACGAATTGTTCTGTGTGTAATATGCTCACGGAGCACGATCCCTGCCGCTTTTGTCACGATGAAACCAGGCAGAAAAACCTGCTTTGTGTGGTGGAACAGACCGCTGATATTCATCTGATTGAAAACACGCATGAATATCACGGCAGGTATTTCGTGCTGGGAAATCTACTCTCACCGCTGGACGGGATCGGACCCGAAGAAATCCATTTTTCACAATTATTGAGATTGATCGATAGCGACGGCATCGACGAGATTATTTTGGCTTTGAACCCTTCTGCCGAAGGAGAAAGCACGATCGGTTATATCGCATCCCAATTGGAAAATCGGAAAGTTTCACTCACCCGATTATCTACCGGATTGCCTTTTGGCGGCGATCTGGAATACACCAGTCCGGTAACCCTGAGTAATGCACTTAAGCGCCGTTATTCCGTAACTGACTGACAGCCTTGAATTTATGAAGAAGATAAGAACCTACTCTGCCGGAACGAATGCCATTCTTTACTCGTTGTTGCTCATCGCCACGCCGTTCCTGATCATCAAAAATTATTTGCAGCAGATCATCGGTATGACCTCTCGGCTTACCTTCTCTTTTCTGAATCTCGATATTCCGTACATCCTCGCCATCGCCGCATTTATACTGATCGCTTTATTTGTCATCTTCCGGCACCGGCTCAAACTCATCCATCTTTATGTGGGATCGGTGGTTATCGCTTTGATGTTCATCGGTCAGAATTCCACCGATTATTATTTTAATCACCGTTTTTACGAATTGCAGCATAACTGGCATTATCTGGCGTACTCTTTGTATGCCTTCGTCATCTATCGTTACCTGAAACAAAAAGACAAGCCTGCCGCACGGATTATTTTGACCACCTTCATCCTGGCACTTAGTACTTCCTGTTTCGACGAAGCAGCGCAAATCGTTATCTCCAGCCGTGTTTTTGATATTTGTGATATCGGCAAAGATATCTGGGGTGCAGTGATCGGCATGATAGCAGTTTTCTTTGTATTTGAACGGAAAACCATGCTGGCAAAGGGCTGGCGTCTCCGACAAAAAAGCATTGCGGATTATCCGAAAAATCCTCTTTCACTTCTCTTTTTGGAAATGATTCTGGCATATCTGATTTTGCTGATCAGTTCGATCCTTTCCGACGATCGTTTTATCATCACCGTGATCTTATTCTCTCTCGCTGCTTTCCTGATTTTTTTCTTCTTTTTCCACTTCTCTCAAAGAAAAATCTTCCGCAGGATTTTTCTTACGCTTCTGGTAGTGTTCATCCTGCTCCAGACGATTTCATTCATCAGGTATCACGACGATAATATCGTTTTTCATAAGAAGGGATTGATCGTTTACAAAGGCATTCCCATTCCCTATTTTGACGTGATGATTTTTCCCGACGGCAATTTCCGGCTGGTGGATAAGAAGATTTTTTTCAATCAGAAAGATAAAATCAACCGGATTTTCCAATATGCCAAAGATATTTTATTGATCGGCAGCGGTACGGAAGGCGAAGGCGGAAAAGGTTTTATCGACGAAAACCAGGAAACGCAGTTTGTGTACAACCAGGTTCAGAAGCAGTTGTTACAGATCATCGTTCTAAAGAATACCGAAGCGTGTTCCGAATATAATTATTTGAAAAAACAAGGTTACAATGTGATGTTCATCATTCACAACTGAAGCGGGTTAAGAAATGAAAAAAGATTACAACAAAGAAAATAAGATAATGCGTTACATCATTTTATCGATCTGGTGTCTGCTGCTTATTCTCGGCTCGATTTCCATTTCTCAACCTGCCTGGCTGGTGAACCTTTCGGAGACCGGCAAAACCATGGATGCACAGGCTCAGGTCAATGAAGCTGCCGATGCACTGAAAAACAATAATTACCGGGGGGCTCTGGAATCGTATAAAAAAGCTCTGGAAATTCAGCCCCAGATGTCCAATGCCAGTATCGGACTGGGGATCACCTATACCAAAATGGGAATGGAAGAAAAAGCCATAAACATCTATCAATCGCTGCTGGCTGACAGCTTACAGAATCCTTATTCTTTGTATTTTAATTTGGCGGAAATCGGTGAAAAAAAAGACAAAATCGAGGAAGCGGTAAGTTATTATGAAAAATCCGCGGAAACCGCTCCCAATGCCTTCTATCCGTATGGGAAAATCGGGGATATCTATTTCGGGAAAAGAGAATGGGCAAAAGCCATCAAATTTTATGAAATAGCCATACAAAATAAACCAAACCTGAAAAATTCTTATTTAAGCACGCTGAAAAGCAGTGTTTACAATTATAATGATCCCGCGATCGTACAGAATATAAAAGATCAGCTTGCCCAAGGTTTTACTCCCGAAATCCGGGATCGCTATTACTCCGAACGATTCGAGAAAGTGCTGAACAAAGATAAGAATCTGGCGAATATTCATAACAATATCGGTTTCGCTTATGCCATGCAGGACGATATCGACGTGGCAATTCCATATTTTAGGCTGGCTTTGCAGATTTGGCCGAATTCACAGCGAGCCCGACAAGATTTGAAAACTGCTCTGGAAATTCAAAAACAGAAATCCGGTGATGGAAAATGAAAGCGTTAAGAATACTTTGTTTGTTTTATGTCATTTTGCTGATGCTTTCCTGCGGACATCGAAAAAGCCCGACCGGTGGCGAGAAAGATACCATTCATCCCGAAATTATGGCTATTTCACCGGATGAATTTTCCGATATATCCGATAGTGATTTGGAAGTGGTCTTTTCCAAACCGATAGAGAGAAGCACCATCATCACCGGAGTTACGGTTTATCCGCCCATTCTGAAAAAGAAATTCAAATGGGAAGGAAATATTCTTACGATCAAAATTCAGGAAGAATTGGAGCAGGATACAAATTATTTTTTCACCTTTAGCACCAAAATCAAAGGTGAACGCGGAAATACCCTCGATCAGGATTATACGTTCGTCTTTGCCAGCGGTAAGTTGGCTAATGATAAAATCAGCGGTCATGTGATCTGGGAAGTGGAAACGGATAAAAAACCGGTGGCAAAATGCACTCTGATGGCTGCCGATTCCACTTTCATTCAATATCAGGAATTCGCTGGTAAAACTTTTGAGTTTGATCATTTGAACCGAATCGATCATATCCTGGAAGCTTATGCCGATCTAAACAATAACAGTAAATACGATTACGGGAAAGAACCTTATTTTTATCAAATTAATCCGGCTGCCGAATTTTCCGCTGTCGATCTGGTATTGTCGCTGGAAGATACGCTAAATCCGTCCGTAAAATCGGCAAAAACGATTTGGAACAATCTGGTGAATATCACTTTCGATGAGCCGATCAGTGAGCTTTCTAAGGTGGAAATCGTTTCCCACGATTCTTTGGCTTTGCCTTTATCGATTCGGGAACAATATCTGGCTGAAACGCAATTGACTCTGCTTACCGAACCGATGGACACGCTGCAATATATTGTCAGTTTTTACGATGTTCAGGATAAAAAGCACAATGTTTCCGATTCTCTTTTCGTGATTTTTGATCATTCTGCACTGCTAGATTCTCTGCCACCCAAAGTTCTGTCTATCGATCCTCGTAACGGGCAAACGGTAACTGAATATCAACCGGAAATCCATCTGGAATTTTCAGAAATAGTCATGGAATCCGGCTTTGCACCTTTATTGAAAGATGCGGAAAAAGGAACCGAGATTCCGCTTCAAATCCTCTCCGGGAATTCCCCAAAATATAAATTCATACCGGATCAGAAACTGGAAAATTATTCTTCCTATCAGTTGGAAATAATGGCTGGTGACGATCTGGGAAATATAATGAAAGAACCTTATATCATCAAATTTATCGTGATCGTAAGACAATAATTTCTCTGAAAACCGCAGTGAGAGTAAATATCTTGACATAATGAATCAAATTCAATCTTTTGGCGAAAGTGTAATTCCATAATGTGTGTAAATTGTGTAATAATATAGCAATCCGATGAATTGGATTCAGTAATTCGATTCGGATAAAAAAATATATTATAAGAAAAAAACATTATGGTTCGTGTTACAGAACAAAAAAAATCAAAGGAGAGGAAATGAAGAAAATTGTATGTATTGCTTTCATGTTATTATCAATTGTAGCTTTATTTGGCGGGGGAATTGTTACAAATACTAATCAGCATGCTACCTACATTAGAATGCCGGCTCGTGCTGCTACACTCGAAATCGACGGGGTGTATTACAATCCGGCAGGATTGGTGTCTTTGGAAGACGGATTCCATTTCTCATTGAATAATCAGTATATAGCACAGACCAGAATCGTCAAAAGTACTAATCCGACATTACATGATGGTAAATTTAAAGGTGAAGTGCTGGTGCCAATTTTCCCCGATATCTATGCTGCTTATAAAAAAGGCAAGATGACTTATTCGTTCGGCGTTTGCCCAATCGGTGGCGGTGGCAGCGCAGATTTTGATAAAGGTTTACCTTCTTTTGAAGAACAGGTTTCAGCATTGCCTGCCATGTTAACAGCCAGTGGAATTACCACTACGGATTACGATTTAAGCAGTTCATTTGAGGGAAGATCATTAAATTGGGGACTTCAATTTAATTTTTCTTATGCAATCAGCGAAATGATCGGAGTTAGTGTGGGCTGCCGTTATGTGATTGCTACAAATACTTATGAAGGCAATTTGAAAGATATAATGATCAATCCGCAGCATGCTTCCAATCCCAATGGTTCCGGAAATATGGTCTCAGCTCCGCTCTTCTTTGAAACATTATCTACCAATGCAAACAATGCCGCACAAGCCATGCAACCGATCATAACCGGTGGCGGTGGAGGTTACACGCTCGATGAGTTAGTAGCTTTCGGAATGCTGACAGAGGAACAAGCTAATCAATTAAGCGCTAGTTTGGGTGGAATCTACAATTCGGAAATGACTGCCGAAGAGGTTCAAACAGCATATTATACTGCTGCTGCTACTATGGATGGTTATGCGGCTGGAACTTCCGATAAAGAATTGGAAGTAACCCAGAATGGAACAGGTATTTCTCCGATTTTTGGCGTTAATTTCAATCTGAACGAGAAACTTAATATCGCTCTGAAGTATGAACACAAAACTGTGATCGAAATGGAAAACGATACTAAAGTCGATGATGTTAGTATGTTCCCCGATAAAGCAAAAAATCCTAACGATATGCCTGGTCTGCTTACACTTGGCGTTGGTTATCGAGCTCTGGAAAAACTTTATCTGAGCACAGGCATGCATTATTACTTCGATAAAGATGCGGAATATAGAAAGAAAAATAACGGCGATATGATCGATGAAGATTCCTGGGAAGCCAGTCTGGGTTTGGAATATCAAATCACCGATAAAATCATGGCAAGCATTGGCTATATCAGATCAAGCATTGGTGTAAGTGATGATTATCAAAGCGATATCACTCATGCTCTCAGTTCCAGTTCTTATGCTTTTGGCGGCAGATATTATATCAACGATAAACTTAACGTAGATTTTGGCGTCATCAATACTTTTTATGATGACTACGATAAAGATATTTACACATTCGAGCGCGATTCTATCGATATTGCACTTGGATTGAATTTCAAATTGTAATTATTCATTAGCAAATCATCGAGCCCCGGTTTTCATCGGGGCTTTTTTATTGATTGACATCAGAATCACGGTTTTCCAAAAAGTTCTCATGTTAAATGAAAATATTAGATTTTTAAAAAAGAGTTTTACTTGGCGCCGGACAGCAAATGCGATCCAAGTTTATCTGTCTTATGCTGCTTCTGTTTTATGGAAAAAGCCCTTGTATTGGGGAGCACCGCCCATCGTGATGATCGAACCGACCAATATTTGCAATCTGAAATGCCCGCTTTGTCCCACCGGAAATAACACCTTGCTGCGAGCAAAGGGCTACATGGAATTCGCTGTGTTCAAAAAAGTCATCGATGAAATCCATAAAACAGCTTTTATGGTTGTTCTTTGGAATCAGGGTGAACCATACCTGAATCAGGATTTTAATAAAATGGTGAAATATGCTTCCGATCACGGATTATTCACGTTGGTTTCTACTAACGGGAATATCGATTTTCAGGCAGATGACATCATTAATTCCGGTTTGGATTCTATGATAATTTCCTTGGATGGCACGACGCAGGAAACTTATAACAAATACCGCATCAATGGCAAATTAATCAAAGTGCTGGAAAATGTGAAAAATCTGGTCGAAGCAAAACAACGGCTAAATCGCCGAAATCCGCTTCTGCGCTGGCAATTCCTGGTTATGAAACACAACGAACATGAATTGAACGAAATCAAGAAGCTGGCTACCGATCTGGGAGTGGACAACCTGGAATTAAAAAGCGTTCAAATCTATGCCCCAGACGATATAAAGAATTTCCTGCCGGATAATCCCCGGTACAGACGTTATAAAGTTCAGGGCGACGATTTTGAATTGAAATTCGGCATCAAGAACCGCTGCCGCCGCATCTGGACGAATGCCGTCGTTAACTGGAATGGCGACGTGGCGATCTGCTGTTTCGACAAAAACGGTGAACATAAGATCGGAAACGTGCAGGAACATTCATTAAAACAACTTTGGAAAGGTACGGCTATCAATAAAATCCGCCAACAAATTCTTACGGATAGAAAATCCATTCCCATTTGCCGGAATTGTCTGGAAGGCATAAAAATCAAACTGGCAGAAAAAAAAGTCTAAGAGAAACGGTTCAAATTATCTTTTTATTCTTAATGAAAAAAGAATATTTTTCTATTGGGAAAGTACCAATTTATTGGAACTCTCATTTTCGTTTTATAAATTGAAAGCCCTGAAGAATATCCGCTCGTGCAACGTGCGGCTTCAGCTGCTGCTACCGGTCACAATCCTGAAGGGATTGAATTGTTCAACCCATTCAGGGTTTTCTGTGTTTTCTACCAACGACCACACGTTACACGTGCGGTTAATCAAATGGAATCCTGTTAGGATTCTTCCCGGAATTTCCTGAGACGTTACTAATTGAAAGCTTGTACTTGAAGAATGAATAGCGTCGTCTAAGATTTTTTCTTTTTCAGATTGTAAATTGAACCGGTATAAAATTGAAAGCCCTGAAAGGGCTTTATGTGAATATCCGCACGTGCAACGTGCGGCTTCAGCCGCTGCTAACGGTCACAATCCTGAAGGGATTGAATTGTTCAACCCATTCAGGGTTTTCTGTGTT
>DAISYT010000065.1:0-9250 GCA_036825175.1 Candidatus Cloacimonadota bacterium | reverse complement strand
TATGAAATGATCTACATACCCGGTAACGGAACTTCACTATACATCAACGATATTCTGCAGGGAACCCTTCCCGGATTGGAATTCAAGCGAGCACTTTTCAATATCTGGTTATCGGAACAGACCGAATTACCGGATTTACGAACTGCCATGCTGGATTTACAAGAATAACATGAAACAGATCAAATGCCGAAATTGCGGTCAAATCGTCAGTTCCAATGCCAAACGTTGTAAAAAATGCGGCACTCTGCTACGGTTACCATTGACCGGAGTGATATTTATCATCGCAGTTGTATTGTTTATCGTTGCCGTATTTTTGATCGGTTATTTCCAATCGATCTGAACAGGATGTTCGTATCGGGCAGAATGAACGAAAAACAAAGGAAGTAAAAATGAAAATCGAATACGCAGTTATATGTGAAAAGGGGATAAACAGAGCCAAAAATCAAGACTCGTATTTCGTACCTTCAGAACAGAATAATCCGCAGGAAAAAGGCTGGCTTTATGCTGTCGCAGATGGTGTGGGCGGTTATCCTGCCGGCGATGTTGCCAGCCGCGATTGCTGCAAAATGCTGAGTCGGGATTACTACAGTTGTGCCGAGATCGAATCCATTCCCCATTGGCTGAACGATGAAATCATCAAAATCAACAAAGCTGTCGTGCTGAAAGGAGAGACCAACGACGACATGAGTAACATGGCTACCACGCTGGTTTCGCTCCTGATCAAAGATGACATGGCATACCTGAATAACGTCGGTGACAGCCGCATCTACAAGTTTATGAACGACCAGCTTTCCCAGATCACGGAAGACCATTCCGTAGTTTGGGAATTTTACGTTCGCAACATCATCACTAAAGATGAAATCATCGACAGCTACAATAAAAATCTCATTACCGAGGCGATCGGATTGAACCGTTATCCACGCATAAACAGCTATTTTATGGCGCTTCCTGCCGACTTTATTTTTCTACTTTGTTCGGACGGTTTATGCGATGTAACCACCGATGTTCAAATGGAAAAAATCATTCGCCAGAATGGAAACGATCTGCAAAAATGCTGTGAAAAATTGTATCGGGCTGCTTTGGAAAACGGTACGCGTGACGATGTAACAATTTTGCTCGTAAAAAGTAAGCCCGAATCGGAATAAATCATGAAACTTTTTTTCATTATCGCAGTCATCCTCATTTGTTTTTCATTGTCGGCGGAATGCGTCGATTTCACTCTGGTAAATCTGGACTCCCTTTACAAAGCAGCCTGGAATGCCTACCAGCAAAAAGATTACGAACAAGCAGCTCAATTTTATCTGGAATTCATGCAGCACGACGTAAAAAATGGCGATATGTGTTACAATCTGGCATGTTGTTACGGTTTATTGGGAAAGGATTCTCTGGCTGTAAAATATCTGGATTATGCCTTTCTAAACGGTTTCGACGATATCGATCATGCCAGTACCGATCCCGATTTTGACAGCATTCGGGAAAAAGAATATTTCTCCCGACTCATCAACAGCAACAAAAGAAAATATGCCGTACCCTGAAACGAAAAATATATCACCCTGGAGGGTGATTTTCTTATGCCTGCTTATATTCGATTTCCGTCCAGTTGCGATAAAACCAGTCCGTTACCGTTGCTGATCGCTCTGCATGGATATGGAGATAATTATCAACATTTTAAGTCACTTTTTGCTCAGCAAAACGAGATGATCGTCGTCGTTCCCGAAGCACCTTACGCTTTTGCTTTGGGCAGAAAAACCGGTTATAGCTGGACGTCTCAACCCAAACCTTTGCTTTCCCAGTTGGATGAATCAAATAAAAACGATTCCTTCAAAATGGATTCAGGCAATGTTCGTAAAATAATAGAGTACATGAAAACTAATTATAACATCACCTCCGTTTATCTGTTGGGTTTTTCGCAGGGTGCAGTTTTAGCATATATTTCCGGGATATTAAATTACGATCTGGTCGATGGCATCGCTGTTTTCGGCGGTTGGTTGGATGAAGATATTTTTACCAAAACACAACTCAAATTGGCGAAGAAACTCAAGGTTTACATTGCTCACGGCAACTCTGATCCGGTGGTCGATCCGAAATCGGCAGATGCTGCTGCAGCCAGGTTGCAAGATTTTGATTATAAGATAAAAGTAGATAAATTCGAGGGCGGTCATCAGGTGCCCATAGATGTGCAGAAATCAGCTTTGGAGTGGTTAAAGGCGGATGAATAAAACCCGAAGAACCGCGTTGAATCAGAACATTCTCATTTTGGATTTGACAAACAGACCGAATTCAATTGAGTTGCCGTCATCATGAAATGGGAGTTTTTATGGATCATGGAATAATTTTTGGTAACCGGATTTGTGACATTGTTTTGGTTGCCCTGATTTCGGCTCAGACACTAAAAGTTTTGCTTTCTCTCTTCAAAGAGAAAAGAATAAACTTCCACAGATTTTTAGATACTGGTAACATGCCTAGTTCACACACCGCTTCCGTTGTTTCTCTGACGACTGCCGTCGCCTTCAAAGAAGGCATCCATTCCACGTATTTCGTTATCTGTCTGGTGCTTGCCATCGTGGTAATGTATGATGCCACCGGAGTAAGAAGGGCAGCCGGAAAGCAGGCAGCTGTTTTAAATAAAATCGTGGAGAACCTGCGCACCAAAGAAGGACTTTCTCACTTGGAAGGAAACCTGAAAGAACTTCTGGGTCACACTCCGCTGGAAGTTCTGGGCGGAGCGATTCTGGGTGTACTCGTAGCTTTTTTGATGAGTTGAGATCATTTTTTAAATCCGACATTTGAATTCTCCCTTCCATCTTTGAGCTATTCCCCACGATTATTCAGATCGAATCTGAACATCTATTTTTCTTATCACAAAAAAAGGCGGAAAAAAAATTCCCGCCTTCAGCATGTTTCAAGGATCATTTACAACGAAGCTGTTTCAAATCCCGCTTCTACCCAACTGCTGTAGTTGCCGTTCAAACGGTAAATACGCTTGAATCCGGCTTTCAGGAATTTTGTAGCAGCTTCTTTCGACGTTTTATCTGCATGATAATAGATTAGATATCTATCACTCTTATTGAGTTCTGCCAGAGCTTTATCGAGAGAACCGTCTCCGATAAAAAGATTTATTGATCCGGGAATGTGTCCCATATTATATGTTCCGGAAATATCGATTATTTTCAGGTTCGGATATAATCTCATCAGATTTCGAGCCTGATAAGCATTCACATCTTTATATGAATTTTGAAAATCAATAAAATCTTTGGCGAAAAGAAAATAGAATGACGTCGCTAAGCAGCAGATCAAAGCAATTTTGACCATCTTCATCATCTTCCTCCAAATAGAGAAAATTTCTTTCAAAATTTCCTCATGATTTTTTTTAAAGATGCCTTTTTTAAATTTAGTAAAATCGTGTCAAGTTTGGATTTTGTTTGGCAGTTTTGTAACTGATTATTTAGAGGAATCTTAACTTCCAATTCTGCCGTTTTTTCAGTGTGCTGTTTTAGCGGAAATGTCTTTTCTAAAAGCATTCGGCAACTTCTCAATTGAAAAAAATAGAATCGATTTATCAATCACAAAAAGCAGGATTTCCTTCCGGAAAATACAGTTCACGCTTTCCGACAGTTTTCCCAAAATAATGCTGAAATCCGGACAAAAGCCAAAAAGAGAATTATCATTTGACATCAAAGCCCCTTTTTCAGATTTATCCAGCCAAATAATAATAAATATAAGGTAATAGAATGAGTATGAAATTTGATGCTAAAAAGAATTACGAATCGACTCAAAAGAAAGTCGGTTATATTAGCCGTAAGAAAGCTAAGAAATCCGATTATGAAAAGCTCGGATTCATCAGCGGTCTGGAAGTGCATCAGCAGTTGGCAACCAAAGAAAAGCTCTTTTGTCATTGCCCGGTGGGAGTATATCAGAAAGGCGATAGCTACGATGCCGAATTAATTCGCCACATGCGCCCAACTCTTTCGGAAATGGGAACTTACGACGGAACTGCTTTGATGGAATTCAAAACGCGCAAGCAAATCGTTTACCGCATTAAAAACGTCACGACCTGTACCTACGAAGTCGATGATACACCGCCCTTTCCGCTCAATCGGGAAGCACTGGAATATGCCATCGAGATTTCTCTGCTGCTTCAGCAAAACATCGTGGGCGAACTGCACATCACCAGAAAACAGTATTTGGATGGCAGCATTCCCACCGGTTTCCAGCGAACAGCTATCATCGGAATCGAAGGTGAAATTCCCCTAAAAAACAAAACCGTTCGTATCATCCAGCTCAGTTTGGAAGAAGATTCCTGCCGCGAAGTTTCGGATATCGGACACGTCAGAACTTATACCACCGACCGTCTGGGCATTCCACTCATCGAAACCGTTACCTATCCCGACATGGTCACTCCCGACGAAGTGGCAGAAGCGGGACAGGTGATCCGTTTTATCAATCGCAGCTCGAATAAAGTGCGGGTAGGCATCGGTGCCGGCAGAGAAGATGTGAATGTAAGTATCACCGGCGGAACCAGGATCGAGATCAAAGGTGTTTCTCACATCAGCTGGATTCCGGAATTGACTCATAATGAGGCTTTTCGCCAGAAATCACTTCTGATCATCAAAGACGAATTACTTTCCCGCATCGAAAATCCTGCCGCATGGAAACCCGTTTTCAAAGAAATCAAATTCGATGTTTCCGATATCGAGTACGAACCGATCAAAACAGCGATGGAAAATAAATGGCATCTCATTGCCTGCAACCTGCCGCATTTTCAGGGAATACTCTCGCATTTTACCCAACCTGGGAAAATTTTTGCCGATGAACTGGAAGTTCGCCTAAAAGTTATCGCCGGTCTGGAACGACCGAATATGGTGCATTCCGAGGATATGAATCCGGTCTTCAATGAAGAGATGCTGGCTGCCCGCAGTAAACTGCTCGCTTCCCATGCCCAGGATGCTCAACTGGTTTTCTGGGCTGCCGAAGAAGATATCAAAACTGCCATGGATACGATCGAAGAGCGCTGCCGAATGGCTTTTGAAGGCGTTCCCAAAGAAACCAGAAAAGCGTTGTCGGACGGCACGACCATCTTCGAGCGGGTTTTACCAGGTGCCGATCGTATGTACCCGGACACCGATTCCGCTCCCATCCCGATCAGGGACGAATACATCGAATCGATTCGTCAGAAAGTTCCCGAAAGCCTGGCAAAGCGTCTTGCCCAATTGAAAAAATGGCAAATCCCGGAAGATTGTTACACCTTCATTTTGCGGAATAATCTGATGTCTTCGATGGAGAAGATTATCAAAGAATTGAAGGTCGATCCTAAGTTTTTGGGAACGTTTTTCGCCCATACTCTGAAGCACATTATGGGACAGTATGCTTCAGCAATTCCTTTCGATTTCAATAAAATATACGATTTGATCGCCTACGCTCAGCAGAACCATTTAACCTTCGATATTTTACCGGATATGCTCAAGGTAATTTATCAGCAGCCTCGTATCGAATTCGATTCCGTGCTGAATTTGATCGAATTTGAAGAATATAACAAGAATGCCATTCTGAAAAATATAAAAAGTTTACGCAGCATTTTTAACGGCATCACTCACAGCAGGAATCCGCAAGCCGAATGGAAATGGATCATGGGCAATCTGCGATCCATCGCTTTGGGCAATATGCCGCTCAGGGAGCTGAGCCAAATTGTGGCGCAGGAACTAAAAGAAGAAGGAGGCGCCCAATGATCGACATTTTCAAAGGTTACAAAGGAAAAGCTCTGGAAGCTTTAAAAAAATTCAATATTCGGGTTTGGAGCGATGCTCAAATCGCTACCACCAGAGGCAAATTCAGCGGTATCATTCTTCCCCGTTCCGAAAACGACGATGAATTTCACATCGTTTTAAAACTCATTACCGGTTACAATGTCGGCATCGACGTTTCCACTATCGAATCGATGCAGGAAATCGGTTATAAGGAAGCTCATTATAAAATTCCGGAAAAGGAATTTCCCTACACTGAAGGCAAACCGAAAGTGAAATTATTCGGTACCGGCGGAACCATCGCTTCCCGTCTGGATTACCGCACCGGAGCCGTGATCCCGGCATTTTCTCCCGGCGAACTCTACGGCGCCGTTCCCGAACTGGCAGACATTTGCAATCTGGAAACAGAAAAATTATTTGCCGTGTTTAGTGAAAATATGGGACCGGAACAATATAAAACTTTAGCCATCGCCATCGGCAAAGAAATCGAAAAAGGTATCGACGGCATTGTAATCGGACACGGCACGGATACATTGCATCACACTGCCGCGGCACTTTCTTTTATGGTGCAGAATTCTCCGGTTCCCATCATACTGGTGGGATCGCAGCGTTCCTCCGACCGCCCTTCTTCCGATGCAGCTTTAAATCTGATGCACGCAGCTACAGCCGCCGCCAAATCCGACATTGCCGAAACCATGATCTGTATGTTCGGTCCTACTTCCGACGAATACGGACTTCTGCATCAGGGAACCAGAGTACGCAAGATGCACTCGTCTTATCGTTCCACTTTCAGAACGATCGGTGATGTGCCATTAGCCACGGTAACGCGGGAAAAAATTACACCAATAAGGAGCAACTACAACAAACGTCGTGACGACAAAACCGTGAAGATTCTCCCCTACTTTGAAGAAAAAGTCGCTCTGGTTTATTATTATCCCAATATGCAGCCCGATATGATTTATTCGCTCATCGATAATGGATATAAAGGTATCGTGATCGCCGGCACCGGATTGGGGCATGTTAATAAGCCGCTTTATCCGGCAATCAGAGCCTGCCAGCAAGCCGGCATCCCCGTTTACATGACGGTACAAACTCTTTGGGGTTATGTGCATATGTTCGTTTACGACACCGGTCGTGACCTGATGAGTTGCGGGATAATTCCTACTGAAAATATGCTGCCGGAAGTGGCATATATCAAGTTGGGATGGGCTTTGGGACAAACCAGCGATCCGGAAGAAGTTAAGAAGATCATGTTAACGCCGATCAGTAACGATATCACCAAACGTGAGCCTTACAACGGTTATTTGATCTATCAGGGCGGCGTTCCCGAAGTGGAAGAATTCATAAAGAAAGTTCATAAATAATTATGTTGCGGGTCTTGACTCATAAGCCTAACCTCGAGTTAAGAAAGTCTCGTTTATGTATGGCAATGATCGGATTTGCTTCCGATCATTGCTTCATTTTTTTTAAATAACTTTTGGTAAAGAGAACATTATGAAAGTAAAGATGTTGGATCGTTTTTTAAAGTACTATAAACCTCACAGGTTTTTATTCATATTGGATATGATTGTTGCCTTCCTGGCAGCCTTTCTTTCCGTGCTTACACCCATGATCACCCGTCACCTTTTAAAGGTGGAAATTCCCAACAAAGATTTAAAGGGAATCGCCATTTTCCTGGTAATTATGGCGTTGATCATGATCTTCAAATCGGTGTTCACCTACATTCGGATTCGTTGGGGACACGTAATGGGCGTTCGGATGGAATCCGACATGCGCTTCGATATTTTCTCTCATTTGCAGAAGTTATCTTTCAATTATTTTGATAACACCAAAACCGGTCATATAATGTCACGTATTTCCAACGATTTGAATATGATAGCCGAAGTCGCTCATCATGCTCCGGAAGACCTGATCATTTCGTTTTTCATGCTGATCGGTTCGTTCGTCGCCATGTTTTATTATAATACTTTTTTGGCATTTATCGCTTTGATTCCTGTTCCTTTGCTACTGGTTTGGGGGCTTACCTTCGGACACAAAATGAAAGGCGGATTTCGTTTGGTAAGAAAGCGTATCGCCGATCTGAACAGCAGTGTGGAGAATTCGGTGCAGGGCATCAGAGAAGTGAAATCGTTCACGAATGAAGATTTGGAAATGGAAAAATTCGGCAGCATCAATTTCACCTTCCAACATGCCAAAGAAAATATGTATAAGCTGATGAGTTTCTATCATACCGGCATGACTTTTCTCACCGACTTTTATTATTGGATCGTCATCGGCGGCGGAGTTTACCTGATTTTTCTGGGGAAAATCGATGTGATCGATCTTTTAGCGTTCACTCTTTACATCAATTTTATATTACAGCCCATCGAGCGTTTGATCCAGTTTACCGAACAATATCAACAGGGAACGGCTTCCTTTGAACGGTTCGTGGAAATCATGGATATCGAACCCGACATTCGCGATAAAAAAGATGCCATCTCACTTTCCGAGATCAAAGGCAGCATTTCCATCGAGCATCTTTTCTACAAATATCCCACCTCCGAAAATTGGATTCTGGAAGACATCGACATGACCATTCCAGCCGGAAAAACAGTAGCTTTGGTAGGAGAATCAGGTGCCGGAAAATCCACTCTGGCTTCGCTGATTCCACGCTTCTATGAAATTCAGAAAGGCAATATCAGCATCGATGACATCAACATCATGAATGTAACGCAGAAATCACTACGGGAAAACGTGGGACTCGTGCAGCAGAATGTTTTTCTTTTCGATTCTTCCATCCGAGATAACATCCTTTACGGAAAGCCCGATGCCAGCGAGGAAGAATTGATCGAAGCCGCTCGGAATGCCAATATTCTGGACTTTATCCAATCGCTTCCGGAAGGATTCGATACCACGACCGGCGAGCGCGGCGTGAAACTATCCGGAGGACAAAAACAGCGTATTTCCATCGCCAGAGTTTTCCTGAAAAATCCTCCCATTCTCATCTTCGACGAAGCCACTTCCTCTTTGGATACCGAATCCGAAGTGTATATTCAACAAGCAATGGAAAAGCTTTCCCGCAACCGCACCACGATCATCATCGCTCATCGCCTTTCCACTGTACGTAATGCCGATCTGTTATATGTAATCAATCGGGGAAAAATCGTGGAACTGGGCTCGCACCGGGAATTGATGGAAAAGAAGAACTATTATTACAATCTTTATACGAAGAATATGATCATTTGAGATGCTTTAATATACCTAATAGCCCAGTTCTTCAGGGCTGGGAAAAGATAGAGGAAATTGATTAAAGGATTAATTAATCACCCGAATGCAATTTCCTCTCGTAAACGGGCAGGCTAAGAGCATAAAAATGCTGCAAATCCCGGAAACGTGTAAGCTGCTGACCACAAAATTATTAAGAGAATTGACATTAAAAACAATGACACTTAGTTTGGTTCGTGTCTATTAGGAAGATGTAATTCATTAATCTTCCATAAGTTATTGATAATTATTTATTCCTGTTTGTT
>DAISYT010000064.1:0-9367 GCA_036825175.1 Candidatus Cloacimonadota bacterium | reverse complement strand
CCCCGTTGATTCGATCGATCAAAATCGTGACAGCATCTACTTTACCAAACTTGTCGAATTCTTCTTTCAAAGACTCTTTCCTTACTTCTCGCGCCATGTTCCCAACAAAAATATTCATCTGTTTCTCCTAAATGAATTATTTTTCACACTTTTGGAGTAAGTTTTTTCAGCTTATTGTGTCAAGGAGAAGTTTTTGCAAATTTTCTCGTTTTATTTTCCTTCCTTGGAAATTATAGTGAACAGAAATGGAAAATGTCCGCCGGGAAAAAATCGTGTAAACTATTGACATATATCCGCCACTCTTAAATTTAGATTCTTTGAAAAGATAAAAGGGAGAAGCTAAAATGCTGAAAATAATCGTTGTTAAAAGCAACGTAAGAGAGCAGCTTATCGACGTTACATCCGAGGTCAGCCGGATCGTGACAGAGTCCGGAATTAGCAACGGACTGGTTACACTTTTTGTACCTCACACAACCGCTGCGGTTACGATCAATGAGAATGCCGATCCGACCGTGCAGTCGGATTTTATCTTTTCCCTGAAAAAACTTTCTCCCATTTATGGTGAATTCCGTCATTTGGAAGGCAACTCAGATGCTCATGTAAAAAGCTCTTTGGTTGGATGCGATCAGCAGATACTCATCGAAAACGGCAAGCTTGTTCTGGGAATGTGGCAGGGAATTTATTTCTGCGAATTCGATGGGCCACGCCGACGTCAACTTTACATCAAGGTTTCCGAATGCTGATCTGGCTTAGTTTCATCATCGCTTTGGCATTGATCATGATGATTGCCCGCAAAAGTCTTTGGATTGCTTTGCTGGTCGGAGCGGTTGCTTTGGGAATATTCAATCTTTCCTGGAAGGAATTGATCACGGTGATGGCAGACACAATTTCCCAACCGGATATTCTGCTTCTGGCGCTGGCAGTTGGCTTGATTCCGCTGATCGGAGGAAGTCTGCAAATAACCGGACTTTTAGCCGATCTGGTCGATAATTTACAGGTAAAAAGAAAAGTCTTTCTGGCTTTATCTCCGGCTTTGATGGGTCTTTTACCGATTCCCGGCGGAGCACTGCTTTCCGCCCCCATGCTGAATAAAGCCGGTGACGACATTAGCCGTGAACATTACGCTGCGATCAACGTTTGGTTCCGGCATATTCTCATTCTCATTTACCCGCTGGGCGGATTACTGCCTTGCAGCAAAATGGCAGGATTGAATCTTTACACCGTTATTTTGTATTTATTACCGGCTTTTGCTTTGTTGTTCATTTTGGGTTATTTCTTTTTCCTTTCCGACATCAAAGGCGACATGCCCAAACCTAATAAACTGAACTTGAAAAAATTGCTGGTTCCGCTGTTCATCATTCTTACGGCTCCCATTATTCATCTTATTTTATCGGGTAATGGTATGATGAATGAAATTGCGTTGCTGATCGGAATTGTGATCAGCTTGCTTCTGACCATTATCTTTGGAAAGCTAAAACCATCCGGTATGAAAAAAGTCTTCCTGCAAATGAAACCCTGGAAATATTTTTTGATCATCATCGGAATTTTTCTTTTTTTGCATGTTTTCCAGGCTTCACCCGTCTCGGAAGAAATATCCAAAATCGCCTTTTCCAAAAGCTTTCTGATCATCGTTGTCGGCGTGCTATTGAGTCTCGCCACAGGTCGTGTGCAGATTCCTATCTCCATTCTGATCCCGATATTTCTGGCAGCATTCGGTGCAAACGCACTCACTCCGCTGGCTTTTGCCATCATGTATGTTGCCGTTTACCTCGGTTACATGATTTCTCCGGTGCATCCCTGTGTTGTGGTTTCTCTCGAATATTTCGGAGCTACCTACAAGGAATTCGTGGGAAAATTGCTGCTTCCCGGTTTTATAGGATTGCTTTTCTGCTACCTGGCTGCCTTAATTCTGCTTTAGGAGCGAAATAATAAAAATGCTGGAATTTAAATATCATTTGATCGATACGCAGGGTAAACAGAAGGATTTCATCTTTCGGATAGATGAAACCGAGCTTACTCTGATCGCTTCTCTTCCGGATAATCTGCCGGAATGGACGAAACTGAATTTTCACAAATGCCCCACTTGTACGCTGAATGAATCCGAACATCTTTACTGCCCTGTCGCAGCACATCTCTTCCCGATTTTCGAGTTTTTCAGGAATTCCGTTTCTTATGAAAATACGACGGTTGTGCTGGAAACGAAGGACAGAAATTACAGTAAACACACTTCCCTGCAACAGGGAGTGAGCGCCATGAGTGGAGTTGTCATGGTCACTTCGGGTTGTCCGATCCTTTCTAAATTGAAACCGATGGTGCGTTTTCACCTGCCTTTTGCCAGCCCGCAGGAAACCTTATACCGCGCCATGAGCATGTATCTTATGGAGCAGTATTGCAAATATAAACAGGGTTTGAAACCGGATTGGGAGCTACAGGGATTGATCGATATTTATGAAAAAGTACACGAAGTTAACTTGGTTTTCTGCCAGCGTCTTACTTCTCTGCAAAGTAAAGATGCCAATGTTAATGCGTTGATCATTCTCGATAATTTTGCCAATTACATTAATTTCAGTATCGATCATGCTAAATTGAACCGGATCGAAGAACTGTTTCGGGATAATTTGAAATGAGTACAAAAAACATCTTTTGGCTGGCTGGCGAAAATTCCGGCGATCTGCATGCCTCGATAGTTTTGCAGAAAATCCAACAACTTCATCCCGACTGGCAGAATTTGGGCGTGGGCGGACCTTTGATGCAGAAATACGGTTTTCAACCGCTTTTCTCTTTTGCCCGTTTTTCGGTGATGGGTTTTGTGGAAGTCCTGAAACATTTATCTTTCTTCTTGAATGTGGAACATCAGATCAAAGAAAAATTTCTTTCAGCTCCACCCGATCTCGTGGTTTTAGTAGATTATCCGGGTTTGAACATGCGCATCGCCCGACTGGCAAAAAAACTGAATATCCCGGTGCTTTATTTTATTTCGCCACAATTTTGGGCTTGGAAATACAAACGAATTTTTAAACTGAAAAAATTCACCGATCGGATCGCTTACATCTTGCCGTTCGAGCAACAATACTTTGAAAAACACGCTGTAAAAGCTTCTTACGTGGGTCATCCCATCGCAGAGGAAATAACGCTGAAACTCGACAAATCCGAATTTGCCGCCAGATATAATCTGGACACTTCCAAAACCTGGCTGGGATTTCTGCCCGGTAGCCGGGATAATGAAATAAAAAAAATGCTGCCGGTTTATCTGCAAACCATGAGGAAGTTCGATCCAGCCAAATTTGAATTCCTGCTTTCCCAAGCCACCTCCGTTTCGGCTAAACTTTTCGATCATCTTTTGCAACAAACCAAAGTAAAACCGGTAATCATCCCGGAAGACCGTTATGAAATGATGAAACATGCCGATTTTATGGTGGCAACTTCCGGCACCGCCACCATCGAAACTGGTTATTTGGGAACGCCTTTCCTGCTCGCTTACAAAACGAGCAATCTTTCGTACCAGCTGGGAAAGCATTTCATCAAAATCGGGCGGATCGGTTTACCGAATATCATACTGGATGAAGATTTGATCCCGGAACTGATCCAATCTGAGGTAAACTGCACAAATCTCGCGAAACAGATCGGGCATTTTTTGGAAAATCCTGCCGAATACGAACGACTGAAAACCGGTTTGCGCCGTCTGCACGAGCTGCTGGAAAAGAAAACGACTTCGGAAGAAGTGAGTAAAATAATCATGGAACTGGTAAATGAATAAAATTTTAATGTTTTTAGAAAAATATCTGGCTGCCGCATTTGTTTTGATTATCGGTTTGACGTTGAGATTTCGGACGAAAACCCAGCCTGCTGTGGGAAATGTGATTTATGCTTTCTGGCATCGGGATATGATTCCGCTACTGATAAAGCATAAATTCCATAAATTTACCATTCTGGTTTCCTCCTCGAAAGATGGAGAATTGATCGCCGGACCGGCTCGGATTTTAGGCTATCGAACCGTACGCGGTTCATCGAATCGCAAAAGTATTTCTTCTCTCAAGAAACTCGCGGAAGTAGGCAAAAATAATACGCTCGGTGTAACGCCGGATGGTCCTAAAGGTCCTTCTCATGTAGCCAAAACCGGCGTGGTCTTTCTGAGTTATATTACGGGAAATCCCATCATTCCCATCGCTGTGGACATCAAACCAGAAATCACTTTCAATTCCTGGGATAAATTCAGATTCCCGCTGTTATTCAGCAAAATCAATCTCTCTTACGGCGAACCGATCTTCGTTTCCCATAAAGACGAATTCGAGACAAAACTGGCAGAATTACAAACTGCCATGGAAAAATTAGAATCAAAAAATAAGATATAGTGAGGATTAATTAAAAAAATGAAGTTATCAAATCGAGCTGTAAACGTTCAGGCATCGCCTATTCGTAAGTTGATGCCTTTTGCTGATGCCGCCAGGAAAAAAGGCATCAAAATTTATCATCTCAATATCGGGCAACCGGACATCGAAACACCTCATAAATTGATGGATGTTTATCATAAGTTCGATGAAAAGGTGCTGGCTTATGGTCCTTCTCAGGGTTTGGAAAGCTACCGCGAAAAATTGGTGGAATATTATTCCCGATACAACATCGAACTGAAAACCAAAGACATCATCGTTACCACCGCCGGTTCGGAAGCCATCGTTTTTGCCATGCTGGTTACCTGTAATCCCGGTGATGAAGTTATCATTCCGGAGCCGTTCTACACAAATTATAATGGCTTTGCCACGATGACCAGCGTGAAAATCAAACCGCTCACCACTTACGCCGAAGATGGATTTCATCTGCCTGCCAGCGAGAAAATCGAAGCCCTGATTTCCGATAAAACCAGAGCCATCATGCTCTGCAATCCCGGCAATCCCACCGGAACCGTGTTCAGCAGAGAAGAACTGGAACGAGTGGCTGAAATCGCCAAAAAACACGATCTTTACATCATCGCCGATGAAGTTTACCGTGAATTCGTTTATGACGGATTGGTTCACACCAGCATCCTCAATATTCCCGGCTTGGAAGATCGAGCCATTCTGGTGGACAGCATTTCCAAGCGTTACAGCGCCTGCGGTGCCCGCATCGGTTGTATCGTCTGCAAAAATCCGGAATTCATGGCTGCCACGCTGAAATTTGCTCAAGCCAGATTATGCCCTCCCACTTTGGAACAGCTTTCTGCCGCAGCAGCCGTCGATCTGCCGGAGGAATATTTCGACGAAGTTTTAGGTGAATATGACAAACGCCGTCGCATCGTTTTTGAAGAATTGCAGAAAATCGACGAGGTCGTCTGCATCATGCCAAAAGGCGCCTTTTATGTAGTCGCCAAGTTGCCCATCGAGAATGCCGATCATTTCGCCGAATGGATGCTGAAAGAATATTCGGTGAACAACGAAACCGTGATGTTCGCTCCTGCCGAAGGTTTCTATGCCACTCCGGGACTGGGGAAAAATGAAATTCGTATCGCCTACATTTTGAATGAGAACGATCTGAAAAAAGCCATGAAATTATTCCGTTCCGGCTTGGAAAAATACCGTTCCCTAAAATAAAGGTGATTCATTTATCCTGCAGGATTTCGATGGGACTCTTTTGCTTGACACGAGTTAGTCGGAAAAAAGTTTTGTAGAAAATAAAAAATTATTGGAGGAGTTAAATGTCTGTAAAAAAATTGGATCAGCTAATCGATCTGGCAAAGACAAAAGAAAAAAAGAAATTAGTGGTTGCTTACGGACAGGATGCCCACACTCTGGGTGCTGTCAGTAAAGCAGTCGATCTTGGTTTCGTCGATGTAATCATCGTGGCAAATAAAGAAATCGTGGAAAAGGTTTGTAAGGAAGAAGGCATCGATCCCAGCAAGTTCGAGATCGTGAATGAGCCGAATGAAATTTCTGCCGGTCGCAAAGCCGTGAATCTGATCAACGAAGGCAAAGGCAACATGTTGATGAAAGGATTGATCAGCAGCGATAATTACATGCGGGCAATTCTGAATAAAGATGAAGGGCTGTTGCCTGCCAAAGCTACTTTATCTCATATTTCCGTGTTCGAGGTTCCTACCTATCACAAATTATTGATCACCAGCGATGTTGCCGTGATTCCCGCTCCGGATATTTCTCAGAAAATCTCTATCGCCAATTATTTGATCAAAACCGCCCACAGATTAGATATTGAAAATCCGAAGATGGCTCTGGTTTGCTTAAGCGAAAAAACCAATCCCAAAATTCAGCAAACAGTCGATGCTGCCATTATAACCAAGATGGCAGACAGAGGTCAGATCAAAGGCGCCATCGTCGATGGACCGATGGGATTCGATCTGGCAATCGATCAGGAATCCGCTCAGATCAAAAAATTTAACAGTCCGGTTGCCGGTGATGCAGATTGTATTTTATGGTCGAATATCGAAGCCGGAAACGTCTTCTATAAAACCGTTACGAAGTTATGTCATGCCGAATTGGCAGCCATCGTCGTGGGAGCCAAATGCCCGGCGATTCTCTCTTCACGCGGCGATTCTACCAAAACCAAATTGTATTCCATCGCTCTGGCAGCCTTGATGGCGTAAAGGAAGAAAATGAAGCCAATCAGGTCGCTCGATCAGCTGGCAGAGCATGTGCAGTCTTCCTGTACAAAAAAGAAGATCGCGGTGGCAGCCGCCGAGGATTCCAATACTTTCGATGCTATCGTAAAAGCTACCGAAAATGGGATCGTGGAAGCGGTGATGCTCGGTTCTGCCGAAAGGATCAGGCAATTATGCGAGGAAAAATCTTTCGATCCGGCTAAATTTACAATCATCGATATTCCGGATGAATTGAAAGCAACTCAGGAAGCCGTAAGGATGGTGAAAGCCGGTGAAGCCGACATCCTGATGAAAGGGCTGGTGGGAACAGATAAATTTTTGAAAGCCGTTTTGGATAAATCTGCCGGGCTATTGCCTGCCAAACAGATAATGAGTTACGTTTGTGCACTGGAAATTCCGGCTTATCACAAACTGCTTTTCATCAGCGATACGGCAGTGTTACCTTTCCCCGATTTAAACCAGAAAATCGCCATGACAAATTTTTCCATTAAAATGGCAAAACGGTTTGGCATCGAAAAGCCCAAAGTCGCTCTGATCGGTGCTTCGGAGAAGGTAAGCCTTACTTTCCCCAACTCGATAGATTACGCCATGATTTCCAAAATGTCACAGCGTCACCAATTGGAAGAAGCCATCATCGATGGTCCTTTGGACGTTTTTCTGGCGTGCGATAAAGAAAGCGTGGAAATAAAGGGTGTGAAAACTGCGATCGACGGAGATGCGGATATTCTGATCTTCCCAAATATAGAAGTGAGCAACGCTTTTTATAAAGGATTAATGTTATTCGCCGGAGCCGAATTGGGCGGATTGATTCAGGGAACGGAAAAGCCGGTGGTGGTGATGTCCCGTTCCGAAAGTCCGAAATCGAAATATTATTGCATAGCTTTAGCCTGTTTGATGGCTGAAGAGAGGTAAAAAAAATGAGAATTGCTTTAGCCTCAGATCATGCCGGCTTCGAGCTGAAAGAAGCGATCAAAGCAGATTTGGGAAAATATGAAGTCGTCGATTTCGGAGCCTTTTCTCCCGAGCCGGTCGATTATCCCGATACCGGTTTTGCCGCAGCCAAAGCTGTAGTAAATGGCAGTTGTGAAAGAGGTATTTTAGTTTGCGGCAGCGGAATCGGCATGAGCATCGTAGCCAACAAAGTTCCCGGAATCCGGGCAGCTTTATGCCATTCTGCGGAATATGCAGTGCTTTCCCGCAAACATAATGATGCCAACATCCTGGTTTTGGCAGGAAGATTCACTTCTGCCGAAACCGCTAAAGAAATTATTGCCGCCTGGTTTGCTACCGAATTTGAAGGTGGCAGACATCAAAGGCGCTTAGATAAAATCACTAAATTTGAAGAAAGGAGTGAGTAATGAACAATATTAAAAATAATGATCCCGAACTTTACGCTGCCATGAATAACGAGTTGAATCGTCAGCGTGAAAATCTGGAATTGATCGCTTCCGAAAATTTTGTTTCCAAAGCTGTTTTGGAAGCAGTCGGATCCGTTCTCACCAATAAATATGCGGAAGGCTACCCTTACCGTTGGAGCAAAAAAACCGATAAGATAAATTACAGCCTTTACGGACGTTATTACGGCGGCTGCGAATTTATCGATAAAGTGGAAGAATTGGCTATCGAAAGAGCTAAACAAATTTATGGCTGCGATCATGCCAACGTTCAACCGCATTCCGGTTCCCAAGCCAATATGGCTGCTTATTTTTCCATCATCAAACCGGGTGATACCATCCTCAGTCTGGAACTTTCACACGGCGGTCATTTGACTCATGGTCATCCGCTGAGTTTTTCCGGTTCGCTTTTCAATATCGTAGCTTACGGCGTTAATAAAGAAACCGAACAATTTGATTATGATGAAATTCGTAAACTCGCTTTGGAACATAAGCCACAGATGATTTTAACCGGTGCCAGCGCTTATCCGCGTGCCATCGATTTTAAAAAATTCCGTGAAATCGCCGATGAAGTCGGAGCAAAGCTCGTGGTCGATATGGCTCACATTGCCGGTCTGGTAGCTGCCGGATTGCATGAATCACCTGTTCCCTATGCCGATATCGTTACCACAACCACTCATAAAACCTTGCGTGGACCTCGTGGCGGCATGATCCTTTGTAAAGAGCAATATGCCAAAGACGTCGATCGTTGGGTATTTCCGGGAATTCAGGGCGGACCGCTCATGCACGTTATCGCTGGAAAAGCCGCAGCTTTCCAGGAAGCTTTACAGCCGGAATTCAAAGTTTATCAACAGCAAATCGTGAAGAACGCAGCCACTCTGGCAGCAGCTTTACAGGAAAAAGGCTTCAAGCTGGTTTCCGGCGGAACGGATAATCACCTGATGCTACTCAATCTGGGGACAGAAGAAGAAGGTGGACCCAGCGGTAAAAAGATGGAAGGATGTTTAGATTTGGCTGGTATTACCGCCAACAAAAACACGGTTCCGTTCGATACACGCCCGCCGTTCGTCGCTTCCGGTATCAGATTGGGAACACCAGCCGTTACCACCCGCGGTATGAAAGAACCGCAAATGAAGCAGATCGCAGATTTCCTCTATCAGGTTTATACACATTACGAAGATGAAGAGAAACTCGCCGCCATCAAGAAAGATGTGCGTACTTTCTGTGCTCAGTTCCCGCTTTACGCAGATCTGTAACAGATAGTTTTTCAACAATATTATAAAGCCTTCCGGAAGATTTTTGGAAGGCTTTTTTATTTTGTTGCTTGGTGGCTTTGAGAAAGTGAGATTCTTCGTGAGAGCAACGTAAACACACCCCGCGGCTAAAG
>DAISYT010000063.1:0-9586 GCA_036825175.1 Candidatus Cloacimonadota bacterium | reverse complement strand
CAAAACAAACTCTTTTTGGATGTTCTAAATCCAATGCCCATTGCCCTTTTCTGTTTCCTTTTAAAGCATGTAATCTTCCAGGAAGAAGCATTAATGTTTTCATATTTTCAGCAGCTTTCATATCATCTAATCTTCTTTTTAATTTACCAGAAGCATTATGACATTGCTTTCCAATTTTACTACTACCGAAACATATCTCCATTTCATTTACCTTATGGGTCAATAAATTTATAAACTACTTTATTAGTCAATTAAAAAAACTTATACATGTACTTGGTTTAAAATCAAAACTGCATCCGTGTAAATCCGTGAGCTAAAAATCCGCAGCGCAGATTTCCCGCTTGACACCAAATTTCGCTTTTGAATACTCAAATCGGTTTTGTTAAAAATAGATTTTGGAGGATATATGAAAAACAAATTCTTGGTCGGTTGTTTGGTGGTGGTAGGAGTTGTCATCCTGCTGGCAATCGCCGTTTACAGTTGGGGAGTACATTCCTACAACAACATGGTAAATATGGATGAAGGCGTAAAAGCCAGTTGGAGTCAGGTGGAAAATCAGTATCAAAGAAGATACGATCTGATCCCGAATTTGGTGGCGACCGTAAAAGGTTATGCCGAACATGAAAGCAGCACTTTTGAAGCCGTGACCGAAGCCCGCGCCAAATTGGGCGGCATGGTAAATATCGGTGAAGAAGTGTTGAACGATCCGGCTTTATTTGAAAAATACCAACAAGCTCAAGCCTCTCTCAGCGGGGCTTTACAGCGTTTGATGGTGGTTCAGGAAAATTATCCCGAATTGAAAGCCAACCAAAATTTCCTGGCTCTGCAAGATCAGTTGGAAGGCACGGAAAACCGCATTTCGGTGGAACGCAAACGCTTCAATGACTCAGCTAAAGCTTTCAATACTTACATCAAACAATTTCCGCGTGTGCTGATTTCCAATATGTTTGGTTTTAAAGAGAAACCGTATTTCTCAGCTTCGGAAGGCGCTGCCACCGCTCCCAAAGTTGAATTTTAGGAGTTTTCATGGCAAAATTCAAACTGAACGAAGCGGATAAGAAAAAAATCTCCGCAGCCGTTCGCCAAGCCGAAAGTACCACTTCCGGTGAAATCGTTACCGCCTTCGTAAAAGAAAGCAACGATTATGCCGTTTACGAACTTACCTTTTCTGTGATCGTCAGCTTTATTTATTTCGTCGTCATGCTGTTTTTCCTGCGCCCGATTGCCGTCTGGCTGCCAAGTTTTTTCTGGGATTATTCGGCATCATATTTAGTAGCTTTTTACGGATTTTCCACCTTTGTCGTGGGAACGCTCGTTTATTTCCTGGCAAATTATGCTCCCATCGACCGCCTTATCGTTCCGGCAAAAATTCAGCAGAAAAAAGTACATGAACGCACTCTGTTGCATTTCATGGAATCCGGCATTTCTTACACTAGGGATCGTACCGGCATTTTGATTTTCATCTCTCTTTTGGAACGGCGGGTGGAATTGCTGGCAGACAGCGGTATCAACGAAAAGATCGAACCGAAAGAGTGGCAAAACATTGTCGATCATGTGATAAAAGGTATAAAAACCGGCAGCTTCACCGAAAATCTGGTTGTTGCCGTTTCGGATTGCGGGAAACTGCTCAGCGAACATTTCCCCATCCAAAAAGACGATACGAACGAGCTTTCCAACGAAATCGAGGAGCTGAAATCATGAAAAAAATTATCGGCTTACTCGTTTCCATTCTGCTATTTTCTTCTCTTTCGGCTCTTGGCGTTCCTGCGTTAAAAGGTCACGTAAATGATTACGCCAATGTGCTTACTTCCCAACAAAAAACCAAACTGGAAAGTTACCTGACGAATTACGAGCAAGCCACTTCCATTCAGGTGGCGCTGCTTACCATCAAATCTTTGCAGGGAGAAAATCTGGAGAATTATTCTATGCAGGTGGCGGAAAAATGGAAATTGGGACAAAAAGAGCAGGATAACGGCGTTCTGCTGCTCGTTGCCATGCAGGAAAAGAAGCTGCGCATCGAAGTGGGTTACGGTTTGGAAGGCACACTTACCGATGCCAAAAGCGGTTACATTATCAGAAATTATATCGTTCCATCTTTCAAAACCGGCGATTATTTTAACGGTATTTCTGCCGGGATCGGGGCGATTACCGGCGTGTTATCCAAAGATTTGGTCATCACGGATGAACAAATCGCTCAATCCCAAAAAGAAGAAGAAAGCAGCGGAGTACAGATTCCTTTCGTATTTCTCGTGATCCTCTTCATGGCAGTGTTCGGCGGATTCGGACGTCGCCGACGCGGCGGCTTGCTTCCCTTCTTATTTTTAGGCAGCATGATGGGAGGTAACGATCATCATCGCGGCGGCGGTTTCGGTGGTTTTGGCGGCGGAGGATTCGGCGGATTCTCCGGAGGTGGAGGCGGCTTTGGTGGCGGAGGTGCTTCCGGCGGCTGGTAAAAGAATTAACTCGCTTGGTGTTTGAAATGAGTTGATTGTAATTTCAATATCTTCCCTGAAGAACTAAAAAACTGACGCAGAGTATCGGGGAATATGAATGATTATATTTTTAGCCGATCGAAATCTTCTCTTCCGTATAAGAGAAATTCGTCTTTTTTACGTTGGCGGAAAGTGCATAGATCATCGTCAGCAAGCCGACTCTTCCCAGATACATCAAAATAATAATGATAACCTTCCCGAAACCGGAAAGCGAAGGCGTGATGCCCATGGATAAACCCACCGTGCCAAAAGCCGAAAATGCTTCGAAAACGAGCTGTTCAAAGCCGAATGGCTCAAACAACAGAAGCAGGAAAATCATTATGGTAAGCACACTTACGGAAAGTGCGATCAGCGTCATCACACGTTTAATAATTTCGTTCGATACCTTACGTTGAAAAATATTCACGTCCCGATTTCCCTGAAACAAAGAAAGCACGGAAACAAAAATTATCATAAAAGTGGTAGTTTTCAATCCGCCGCCGGTAGAACCGGGAGAAGCCCCGATGAACATCAAAATGATCGAAATAAATGCCGAACCTTTGCTGATCTGCGCAATATCGATAGTATTAAATCCTGCCGTTCTGGTCGTCACCGATTGAAAATACGAAGCAAAAATTCTCTCTTTAAAACTCATGCCATCCATTTGGCTGTGATATTCCGAAATGAAGAAAGCCACCGTTCCAAACACCAACAGAGCTAACGTGCTGGCAAAAACGATCTTGGAATGTAATGAGAAACGGGAAAGGCTGAATTTGTTCATAAAATTCTTTTTGATATCGACTAAAACCGGAAAACCGATACCGCCGCAAATGATAAGAGCCGTGATCACAAAATTGATATTGAAGCTGGATCGATAAGCCATAAAACTGTCGGAAAATAAACTAAACCCGGCGTTACAAAAAGCCGAGATCGAATGAAAAATCGCATAATAGATCGCTTTCGTCGTGCTGAACATCTGACCGGCAAAAGTGATGTATAACAACATGGCTCCGATCAATTCAAAAATGAAAGTAACCAACATGATGTTTTTTACCAGATTGATCATATCCAGCTTGTTCGACTCTCCCACCACATTTTGCATCATGTTTTCACTTTTTAGTGAGAGTTTTTGTCCCAACATCACAGCAAAAGCACTGGATATGGTCATGATTCCCAGACCGCCGACCTGAATAAGAAAGAGAATTATCAGCTGTCCGAAATAGGTGAAATGCGTTCCGGTATCGTAAATTATCAAGCCGGTAACGCAAGTGGCAGAAGTGGAAGTAAAGAGCGCTCCCAGCATCGTTGTTTCCTCACCTTTGGCGGTGGCTGCCGGCAGCAGCAGCAGCAGGCTGCCGATGAATATCGTTATGAAGAAACTGTAGAGAACAAGCACAGGCGGATTGTCGGAAAGCTTCTCCAAAAACTTTTTATTCGCACCGCGGACAGCTTGCTTTTTGATGAGAATATAGGTTTGCCTGCCCAGAATATACAATTGAAAAGCCCGATCCGACCTGGTAACAAACAAACCGAGAGCAATAAAAATCAGATCGGGAATCAGATCGTAAAAGGCGATCTTTTCTGGAGCTTTCAGATAATTTGTAATCCAATAAAAAATTATAATACAGCTCGTGATCAGGGTGTAGTGATGCTGTGTAATCTGGCGTAGCTCCATCACATTGAAGACGAACATGAAAACATTGAACAAAGCGATCAGGTTCAATACCATGTTTGAAAGATAATTCAGCCGCAAAAATATGCTCTTTCCTGATTGTTCGAATGTTGCGTTATTATTCATATTTTCCTTATTCTTATAAAATCTTTTTCTATCCACGAAACCAAATTAATCGTGTCAACATATATTTCCCGAACTACTTTTTCCGAAATGCGGATTCCTTCCTTTCCCCCGTTAGCGTCTGGAAAATTTTTATTTGCCGGAAAAAAGTCATATCTGCTTACATGACAATTTCTTAGTTCAAATAATGTGGATAACTTTTTTCAGGAAGTTTTGCTGTAATCATTTTTCATATAAGAAGTTATAAGTAGTAATTTATTTTTCCCATTTCTTTTTGCTAGTTTTTCTCACCTTGACAATTCTGCTTTCGTTTTCAATTTCGTTTTGTTTTTTAGTGTATTAATGATGGTTTACACGATTTATGAGGAATGTGGATAACTTTGGTTCTATCGCAAAAAATCAAAGTTAATAAGTTATTATTCCAGCAAGTTGTGTATAAGTGAATATTTTGTGGATAAGTTGTGAACAACTTATCATTGTTTTTAAAGTGCGACAGGCGCAGGAATGTAAGTATGATTGATTTTGAAGAATTTTGGGATGGTGTTTTAGACACCCTCCGGGACAACATCAGTGAACAGGGATTTAATACCTGGTTTAATGAAACAAAAGTTATCGATCTTTCTGAAAATGAATTGATCGTAAAAGTACCGACGCAATTTATAGCAGATTATCTGAACAAAAATTACAGTGAATTGATCTCCGAGATCTGCCTGAATCTTTACAGAAATAAGTACAAAATAAAGTTTACCGGAATGCAGCCGAAAAAGACAATTGTCGCCAATGAAACGGTTACACCTCATCCTGTGAATGCTTCCATCACACACCCTACCAGGTTGAACAGAAATTATAACTTCTGTCAGTTTGTGATCGGACAGAACAATAAATTTGCTCATTCCGCCTCTCTGGCAGTAGCAGAATCTCCGGGAAACATTTATAATCCGCTCTTTCTTTACGGCGAATCAGGGATGGGAAAAACGCATCTGATGCAGGCTGTGGGAAATTATGTGGTGGAAGAACTGGTAGATAAAAAGGTCTTTTATATTTCCACCGAAGAATTCACCAACGAAATGATCGATGCCATCCGCACCAATACGATGCCAAAATTTCGCAGTAAATTCCGCAATTTCGATGTGTTATTGATCGACGACGTACACTTCCTTTCCAAAAAGGAAGGAACTCAGGAAGAATTTTTTCATACCTTTAATGCTCTTTATGAAAAGAAAAAACAAATCGTTCTGACCAGCGACCGACCTCCCAAAGATATTCCCGATCTGGAAAAAAGATTGGTAACCCGTTTTGAATGGGGGCTTTTAGCCGATCTGAAAAGCCCTGATTTTGAAACCCGCGTGGCTATCCTGAAGAAAAAAGCCGATTTTGAAAACATCAATCTGAAACCGGAAGTTTTAGCTTTTATCGCAGAACATATTTACAGCAATGTCCGCGCTCTGGAAGGATCGTTGATCCGCATTCTGGCTTATGCTTCTTATAATAATCTCGATGTGGAAGACATCACGGTGGAAATGGTCGGCGAAATTCTGGTCGACATGATTTCGGACAAAATTCAGGAAGTAAACCTGGAAAACATCATGCAGAAAGTCTGCGAAGCATACAGCATCACGCAGAACGATATTTTTGATAAAACCAGAAAGAAAAACATCGCTTTTCCACGCCAGATTGCCATGTATCTTTCCAACCTGCTCATTCCGCAACTTTCTTTGAAAGAAATCGCCGAATATTATAAAAGAAAAGATCATACCACCGTTCTTCACGCCAAAAAAACCATCGAAGACCAATTTAAAAAAGATCGCGATCTCAGAATTCAAATCGAAAGATTAATTAAAAATATAAAACGCTGATAAATATGAAATTAGAATTTTTTTTGTCCGGGTTATCCACATATCCACATCCCATCATGTCGATAAATGTAGATAATTCCGGTTTTAAAATTCGCAAACCAAATTCCGTGGATAAGATCGATCTTAAAAACGACCAATTCACAAATTATCCACTTTTCGAACCAACAGCTAATTTCGTGTCATACGGAATCTTAAAGCACCGAAAATTGAGTTATAACCATATCCACAGCGACTACTACAATTACTATTATGATAAATAAAAAGGAGTATTAATGATTAAAGGAAGAATAATCACTATCCTCTGTCTTCTCTTCATTCTGATTTTTTCCGGATGTACCGATAAAAACAACCCGGTAGGACTTGCCGGTCATGCAGGTCCGGTACCGACAGAAATCGAAATCGGCTCGGAACATTTTTCCCATGTTTACAGTTATGAAGACAGCATTTCCATTTTCAATTCGGAGAAAATTATTATGGGAAATTACGAAGTGAACGGATTTTCCAATCAGGCTGTTTGTCTGCTCAAATTTACTTCGCTCATCGATACTTTTTATCAGGAAATAAATAACACGAAGCTCGTTTTGTATATCAATGAAAGAAGTAATTTCGATGTCATCGATAATACGACCCTAAAAATCGGAAAAGTAACCAAAAACTGGTATGAAACCACTGCTGACTGGTTCGAGCCTACCGATTCCACCACCTGGACGAATGATACTTTTTCTTTGAATGACGGAGACGACTTTGAATTGATTGATTTTACCGTGGAATACGACGATGCGGATTCCATCTCTATCGAATTACCGGATGAACTGGTGGAAAACTGGATACTGCAGGATTCTCTGAATTTTGGGTTGGCTATTTTTACCGAAGATGCCGATAAATTCATCGAATTCTCTTCTTCCGAAATGAGCGATAGTGAACCGAAACTATTCTTCGATTATCAGGAAACTGCCGAAGACACCGTAGTTACTGCCGAAAAAGTAGCCGTACACGACATTCAGATTTTTGCTTCGGATTATGAATTTAATGTTTTTCCGAATAATCTGATCATTTCCAATATCCAGCCGGTTCGCCTGACGATGAAATTTGATTTGCCTCCCAGCATTTTTGCGGCTGCCGATACCTTCAATACCACAATCGACGATACTGTGCTTTATATGCAGAGATTAAGCATTAATCGGGCAGAACTGGTTTTAGCTTTCGATCAGTCGATTCCCACAGCTTATCCGTTATCCGCTTCCATCAATATCGATCCTTACCTCATGACCACCGATTCTTTGAATTTCGATAATCTAAACGAGCCGCTGATCTGTGATGACGATTATACCGATCTTTATATCAGCAGCACCAAAGACAGTCTGCAGAGTGGCGAGTTTCGGATAAACATCACTTCCATCGTGCAGGCATTATCGTCCGGCACGTATGATAATTACGGTATCATGTTAAGATCGATTTATGAAAATTATGATTTCAGGCATACTCAGTTTACTGCCGAGCCAAAACTGGACATCGTGTTTACTCCGCCTTATCTTGATGAATAAAAGGAGATAAAATGTTCCGAGTCATTTCGCTTTTACTGATTGGTATTTCTTTGCTTTCCTGCACTCCTCAAAACGAGGAAAATTACGTCGTGGCACAGGTGAATAATCAGAAACTGTATATCGACGATTTACGAGCCAACTTTTCAGAGACGGAATGGGAAAACGTGACCAAAGCGCAAAAAGAAGCAATTATACAGGATTGGATTCGTTTGAGCCTGTTATCTCAGGAAGCGGAAAATACGGAAATAGCTTCCACACCGGTCGTCCAAAATAAAATCAGAATCGCAGAAATGAACATCGAGGCGAATGCGCTTCTGGCTCAGAAATTAGCAGAAATCGACATCACGGAAGAAGACCTTTTCGCCTATTATCGGATGCATAAAACCCAATATCAAAAGACACATAAAGAATATGCCGTACAAAGAATTTATCTGAAGAAACAAAGCGATCTGGACAGTGCAGTGGTGGCGATCAAAGCAACTTCTTTCAAAGATGCCGCCCTAAAATATTCTCAGGAACCTGCCGGTAAAAACGGCGGTTATCTCGGCTTCGTTTCGCAAAGTAATTTCCCCACTGAACTTTGGAATGTGATTACTAAGCTGAAAAAATATCATTTCCAATCTGTGGAAACGGACGACGGTATTTACATCGTTCGTTATTATGACAACAGAGATGTGGAAACCGAAAAAACGTTCGTGGAAGTAAGGGATGAAATTTATACCATTTTACGGGAACAGAGAAAGCAGGAAACTTTCGATAATTTAATCAATGATTTGAGGTTAAAATCAGAAATAACGATATCTTTATAAAAATAGAAGAAATGAATTTCAGGAGATAAAATGAAAAAAACTGTCATAATTGCCTGTCTGCTGCTGACGCTTACCTGTCTGACGGCAGAAGTTTTGGATAAAATCGTGGCAAAAGTGGGAAGGGAAGTGATTCTACAGAGCGATCTGAATCAACGTATGCAACAATTGGAAGCTGCCGGAATGCTTACCGATGATGTTACAACGTTCGATGTTTTAAACGATATGATCGAATCCAAACTGATCGTGCAACAAGCCAAAAAAGAAGAATACGAGGTGGATAGCAATCAGATTAAATCGATGGCAGAAGAGCAGATCAAGCAGATTTCCTCGCAATTCAAAACAGAAGCTGAATTCAAACAGGAATTGAAAAAAGCTAATCTCACCGTTCCCGATTTGAAAGAATATTATATCGAAATGATTACCGAACAGCACTTGAAAGAACAGATCATCAATCAAGAGATCAAAACGAAAATTCACATCACAGATATGGATGTGGAACAATATTACGAGGAACATAAAAACGACATTCCACTTCGCCCGGAAATGACGGAGATCGGCATGATCATGAGAATGATCGAAGCCAGCAAAGAAACCAAAAACAAAGCTCTATTGGAAATCAACCAAATCCGCGAACAGCTGATAGATGGCGCTGATTTTGCCGAAATAGCAAAAAAATACAGCGATTGTCCTTCGGCTGCCAATGGCGGTAATTTGGGATTTTTCGGGCGCGGCGCCATGGTAAAATCTTTTGAAGATGCTGCTTTTGCTTTGATGCCGGGTGAAATCAGTGAAGTGGTGGAAACACCTTTTGGTTACCATATTATCAAAGTAGATGAGAAAAAAGAGGATGAAGTGAAGGCTGCTCATATCCTGAAACAAGTAGAAGCGACCGAAGAAGACATCGCCGCCACCATTGCTTTGATGGAAAATGTTCTAAAAAAGCTGGATGATAACGAAGATTTTTCCGAACTGGCTATGACTTATTCACAAGACGATTCTTCTGCCGTAAAAGGTGGCATTATCGGTGAATTTACGGAAGATAACTACCCCGATCTTTTTAAAGATTATATCAAAAATATCTGTACTCTGGACAAACACGTTCCGCCAGGAG
>DAISYT010000062.1:0-9620 GCA_036825175.1 Candidatus Cloacimonadota bacterium | reverse complement strand
CCCACAAAGAACTTTTTACATTTTCCAAAAAAATGTCCATCCCACCTCTTTCGAGAGAAGATAATCGGGAGATTTTATTAAAACTTCTTCCAGGAAACCAGGATACCTTCCATACTGAAAGTGAGATACTGCAAAATATATCCAACGGCAATCCGGCTATCTTTAGCTACATTTTACAGCATTCCATAAGCAATAAAAAGCTGGATCTCTCGAATTTTCTGGATAAGAAGATCGGGATTGAAAAAGTATTGGAACAACAAATCGAAACACTTTCGGAAAAGCAGCGAAACCTTCTGCTGAACATCTTTTTATTAGATCATCACAGCAATAAGGAAATTCTGAAAAAACTCTACGGACAGATTTCATTTGAAAAAGATTTGAATGTACTTTTGAAGATAAAACTGATTTATCGAATCGGTGACATTCATTATGTAAAAAAAGGATTTTTACTAAAAGAATATTTTCTGAATCTGTCTGCCGAGAAACAATATGAACTCCTCTCTCCCATCTGGAAAATTCTCTCCGAAGATGTCGCCGAGGAAATCCTGACCGGACTTGCCAGATATGAGGAAAAATTTCTTTCCAACCTGATCCGGAGAAATAAAGCTCTGCGGGATTATGATGCTGTCGTCCAATTAAGTTCAGAATTATTGAAATTGGTAAAAGATCCGACCGAACAGGTCAATATTCTCAGTAGTATGGGTGATGCGAATATTAATATGTCGAAATCGGATATTGCCGCCGAATATTTCCGCAAAGCACTGAAAATCTGTACCGAACATTCTTTTCCGGCTGACGACATCGTTTACAAACTGGCGCAATGTCTGAATAATGTTGGCTCATCCGCTTTTGCTCTGGAAATTCTGAAAAAGTATTCCAGCGAGTCTCAACACGATTATCTGAAATGCAAGGTCACTCTTCTGAAAGCCGCCGTCCTGGAAGAAATGGAAAAATTCGACGAAGCTCTGGAACAGGCAGCTTTCACTTCCCAACTGGCGGATAACCTGAAAGAGCCGGATCGCAGATTAAAAATCAAAGCCGATGTGAATAAAACCCGCGGACAGGTTTTTTATTATACGAATGAATGGAATAAAGCGGAACAGGAATTCGTCGATGCCGAGAAACTTTACATGAAATTGGATGATACGGAAGGACTGGCGGCGGTTTACAACAATCTGGGAGTTCTGAAAGTATTTCATGGCGATTTGAACTCTGCTGAAATTCTGTATATGAAGAGTCTGCAGTATGAACAGGAAAGATATAATTTATTCGGCATTTCGGTTTGTTACAGCAATCTCGGCTACCTGTTCGATGATCGCAGCGATTATAAAAAAGCCCTGCATTATCTGAACGAAGCTCTCAAAATCCACAAGTTGTTGAACGACCGCAACCGCATGACATTTACTTATATCAACATCGGTAAAACCTACATGGATAACGGCAAATATAAAAAAGCCGATGAAGCGTTCAATAATTCTCTGCAAATTTCCATCGAATTCAATCTCTACAAAAATGTGATCTCGTCTCTCAATGATTTGGGTGCACTCTATTTTCGTTCCGGCGACTTTACCAAAGCCATCGATTATTATGAGCAAGCGATCAAAAAGTCGAAGGATCACAATTTTTCCGAAGGCATCTGTCGCGCTTACATCAATCTGGGAGAGCTTTTTGCCAAACGCGGCGAATACAATCTGGCTCTCGATTTTTATGCCAAAGCCAAAGAGTTGCTTTCCGTGATCGCCGATGAATTCATTCGTGCCGAACTTTACGGCAACATGGGCAGCGTGCTTACGCAATTGCATAAATTCAAAGAAGCTTATGCCTATCTGGTAGAGAGTTTCGACTATTTCAAAGGCATCGATTATCGTGATAAGATTCTGGAAGGCGCTCAGAATCATGCCCTCTATTTCATCATGACACGCAACCTGGAAAGCGCCAACTATTATCTGGATCAGGCAATGAAAATAGCCGAGGAAATGCAGAATGATTTTCAAATGGGAAAATGCTATTACATCTATGCTATGATCGACCGGGAAGACATCGATAAAGCCATCGAAGATTTGAAAAAAGCCATCGAAAAATTCGTGAAAACCAACAACGATTTTGAACTGGCAATGGCTAATTACGAATATGCAGCACTTCTGCTGGAAAAGGAAGATTGGGAACAAGCTCTGCAAATTCTGAATGATAATCGCAAACTTATTCAAAGATTCGAGGCAATTAAGTTCCTGGAAAAGAATGATTTACTCATTCAAAAAATCAATTCCAAATACGAAAAGGAACTGAAAGAATCCAAACAGCAGGAAACGCTTTTAAACAAATTTTACGAGATCACTCAGCAGCTCAATTCCATCACGGATTTCGACGTATTGCTGGAAACGGCGCTCGATAAACTGGTAGATTTTGCCGAAGCCGACGGCGGAGTTTTTGTGCTTTACAATAACAAACTCGTCAAAGATGCTTGGGAATACCTGATTATGAATAATTTCTCAAATCAGGATGCCGATTTCTCCGTTATTATGGATGTGGTGCAGAATACTTTTGCCGAGGGCGTTAGTAAAAATTATAAGCAGCCGCATTTTGCACCCAAATTCAATAACATCATTTCTTATCCGCTTTCGGTGCGTAACGAGCGCAAAGGTGTGATCTGTCTTTTCACCAAACGCAGCTCTCATTATTTTACGGAAAAAATGTATAATCTCATCAGTGCGCTTTGCAATCAGATCGTCGTCATCGTGGAAAATATTTCCTTTGAAAATTTGCAGAAAACCCACGAAGGAATTCGCGAAGAACTCGCCGCCGCCAATACTTTCACCAATATTATCGGAAAGAGCGAGAAAATGCAGGAAATCTTCCGCATGATCGAAAAGATCAAAAATGCCCCCACCACCGTTCTTTTGGAAGGCGCCAGCGGTACGGGTAAAGAATTGATCGCCCGCGCCATTCATTACAGTAGCAATCGCCGCAACAAACAATTTGTAGCTCAATATTGCGGAGCTTTACCGGAAACACTCCTGGAAAGCGAACTTTTCGGACATGTGAAAGGGGCTTTTACCGGTGCCACGCACGATAAAAAAGGTCTGTTTGAAGTAGCCGACGGCGGTACTTTCTTCCTCGATGAAATTGCTGACATCAGCCTTTCCACTCAAGCAAAACTTCTGCGCTTCCTGCAGGAAGGCGAGATTAAACGTGTCGGCTCTACGAATACCCAAAAGCTGGATGTACGCGTGATCTGTGCTACCAATGTTTCTTTGCGGGAAAAAGTGGAAAAAGGCGAATTTCGTCTCGATCTGCTCTATCGCCTGAATGTGATCCGCATCGAAGTGCCTTCCCTGGCAGAACGTAAATCCGATATTCCGCTGCTGGCAGTGCATTTCCTGGATAGTTATTGCCGCAAACTGGATAAAAAAGTGAACGGCATCACCGATGAAGCCATGAAATATTTGATGAATTACGATTGGCCCGGCAATATCCGTCAGCTGGAAAATGAGATCGAACGCGCGGTTACTTTGGCAGAGCCGAATTCATCTATCCATGCTTCCGACCTTTCGGAAGAGATTTTCCGCTTCCAGGACAACCAGGAAACCGTGCAGATGCTGGAAAAGAAAAGCCTGAAAGATGCCGTGGAAGACCTGGAAAAACAGATGATCCTGAACGTGCTGGAAGAAACCGACTGGAATCAGACTCAGGCTGCCAAAAAACTGGGACTCAGTCGCCAGGGGCTGATCAAAAAACTGCAACGCTATCAGTTGGAACGTTGATCGAATTCAACTTTTCCCGTAACTGATAAAAAATTCAATTTTGGAATTTCATGAAAGATTTGATTAATTTTGTTGCTTTGGACATTGAGACTACCGGTTTCGATTTTAACGAAGATGAGATTATCGAGATCGGCGCCGTGCGCTATCAAAATGCCTACGAAACCGCGAGATTCTCTCTTTTCATCAAACCGCAAAAACCGGTGCCGCGGTTTATCAAACAACTCACCAATATCACAGATGAACAGCTCGCCGGCGGCGACAAACTTACCGACGCTCTTCTGAAATTATTGGAATTTCTGGGAACGGACATCGTGGTTTGCCACAACGCTTCTTTCGATATAGGTTTCCTAAATACCAAATACGATAAAAACAACTTCCCCCGCCTTTCCAACCATACTCTGGACACTCTCGATCTGAGCAGAATTTACCTGCCGTTTATTCAAAATCATAAATTGGGAACGGTCGCCGAATATTTTGGCATCGATCTTTCACAAGCGCATCGTGCCATCGCCGACGCCAAAGCCACAGCCGATATTCTGGTTTCCCTGCTGCAATTTATCGATGAAAACATTCCGCTGGCGATCAATCACCGTTTGCTGGATATCGCCGTTGCCAGCCGCTCTTTGACCGGGCTTGCCTACCTTTTGGATAAGATCGTGGAAGAACAAAAGAAAACGGCGCTTCTGACCAAAAAACAGAGTTCCAAAATCGATTTTCATAACCGTAATTACATCGAGCATAAACCGGAACAAATCCGGCTGGTAAACATCGAAGAAGTATTTGCAGCCGGAGGTCTTTTCGATCGTGAGTTCGAGAAATACGAGCTGCGGGAAGGTCAGATCGAGATGGCGAAAGCGATCCTGGATAAATATGAAAGAAGTGAATTTCTGATGGTGGAAGCCGGAACCGGCGTCGGAAAATCGCTGGCTTATCTGGTTCCTTCCATCATTTTTTCCTACCTGAACGACAATCAAAAAGTGGTGATTTCCACCAACACAAAAAACCTGCAGGAACAGCTTTTTTATAAAGATCTGCCCACCGTGAGCAAGTGTATAAACCTGCCTTTCAAAGCCACTTTACTAAAGGGACGACGTAATTATATCTGTGAAAAAAAGTGGCTGGAAGTGAGCATGGAGATGGAAAGAATGCTCAGCTTCAACGAAATGCTGGCTCTTCTCAATCTGCTGGTCTGGAAAGAATTTACCAAAACGGGAGACATTTCGGAAAATAGCTCGTTCGATGTAAACCGCGATGCCAGCCTCTGGAAAAAACTTTCTGCCGAATCTTTTATCTGCCGCGGGAAACGCTGTCCGCATTATCGACAGTGCTACCTGATGCAAATCCGCAAAAAAGCCGAAGAATCGAATCTGGTGATTATCAATCATCATTTGCTTCTGGCGGATATGGTTACCGATTCGGCAACTTTGGGCGAGTTTGAATACCTCATCGTCGATGAAGCTCATAACCTGCCGCAACTGGCGCAGGTGGAATTGGGCTCATCGCTTTCTTATCCCGATATCAACAACTTTTTCGCTTCCCTGTTTGTCGCCAAAAAGAAGTATCAGCACGGCATTTTGGTGAATCTGAAAACTGCTGCCGTGAAAAGTGATTTCCCCGATAAAGTGGCTTTCCTCGAACAAATCGAAAAGGTGATAAGTCTGCTGGAAAGTAACAAAGACATTTTCGAGCAATTCTTCCTGGAAATCCGAAAAACGGTGGAAAAGAAGGGAAGTTACGGAAAACTGCGCATCAAAGATATGGAAGCTCATCCCTTCCTGACGAACGATCTGAGTAAAATCATCAATTTCTGGGATGGATTTTCCCATGCTTTCCGTCCGCTGGTGGAGATGCTTTCCAAGACAAATAAACAACGATTTATCGAACACGGACAAAACCTGGAAATTCTGGAAAGCGTGCAGCAACGACTCGATGAATACGACAATCTGATGCACACTTATTTCAATCCGGAATTGGCGGAATACGCTTTTTGGATGGAAAATTTCCCGACTTCCGACGAAAAATATCCTGCCGGTTTTTTGTGTTACTGTCCGTTGGAAGTGAACACGATTTTCCACAAAAGGCTTTATGAAAAGATGAAAACTGTGGTCTTCACCTCCGCCACCATGGCGATCCGCGATAAATTCAAATATTTTGCCGACAGAATGGGACTCGATCTGCTGGAAGAGGGATTTGTACAGGAACTGGTGGTGCAGTCGCCTTTCGATTATCTGAAACAGTCGATGGTTTTGGTTGCCGGATTTCTGCCCGATCCGAAAGACCGCTTTTTCTCTTCGCAAAGTCTGGAACTCATTCGGCGCAGCGTGGAAGTTTCCAAAGCCGGCACGATGGTGCTTTTCACAGCGTATAAAAGTCTGAACGACGTTTACGACAGCCTGGCAGATGAATTTTATGCCAAAGATATTTTGCTTCTGGCGCAAGGAAAAGGCATGGGACGCACCGCCATGTTGAAGGAGTTTCGTCAGCATCGTTCTTCTGTTTTGCTGGGAACGAACTCGTTTTGGGAAGGGATCGATGTGCCGGGTGAATCGCTGGAATTATTGATTCTGCATAAATTGCCGTTCATGGTGCCTTCCGAGCCGATCGTGGAAGCCTATCTGGAAAAATTGGATACGGAAGGAAAAGACAGTTTCATGCATTATATGCTGCCCAACGCTCTCCTCAAATATCGCCAGGGTTTTGGACGGCTTATTCGCAATAAAACCGACCGCGGTGTCGTGTTGGTGCTGGATAACAGAATTCTCACCAAACGCTATGGTCAATATTTTAAGGATACCGTTCCTTCTCGCACCATGATCACGATGTCGGATATGGAAATCTATGATTTCCTGTCCAAATGGTTCAGCAAAATTTAACAAAATCGTTTCTGTAAAAACCTATAAATCAGGGGAGTTAAGAATGCCCGCAACTTATGATTTGACCAGATTATATGAAATTTTGAACTTCCGGTTTGGGCATCAACATTGGTGGCCCGGCGAAACGAAAGACGAGATCATCATCGGTGCGATTTTAACGCAGAGCGTCAGTTGGCAGAATGTGGAAAAGGCGATCCAGAAACTGAAGAGAGAAAACCTGTGTTCGTTGGAAGCGATTCATAATGCGGAAATGGAACGAATTACCCCGCTGATCAAATCGACTTTGTATTACAATCAAAAAGCGAAAAAGCTGAAGAATTTCTGCAATTTTTTGTTTGGTGAATTCGACGGCAAACTGGCAGAGATGTTTACCACCGATCTGCCGGAAATTAGAAACAGATTGCTGCAAATCAACGGCATCGGGGCAGAAACGGCAGATTCGATCCTGCTTTACGCCGGAGAGTTGCCGGTCTTTGTGATCGATGCTTACACGAGAAGAATTTTCAGCAGGTTAGGATCGACCGGTGCGGATTGGAGTTATCAGCAGATGCAGGATTTTTTCAGCCAGAATCTGCCGCACGAGGTCGATCTTTTTCAGGATTATCATGCCCAGATCGTGAAACTGGGAAAGGATTTTTGCCGTAAACGACAACCTCTTTGCGAAGAATGCCCACTGCATCAGATTTGTAGGTTTTCAAGCAATTATTATTCTTAATGAAAATAGAACATTTTTCATTTGAGAAAGTGCACTGTTAATTGAACACTGCCGAATTTTATTTTCGTTTTGTAAATCGACATTGGAATAAAATTGAAAGCCCTGAAAGGGCAATATGTGATTCTCCGCACGTGCAACGTGCAGTTACATGTTTCTAATGGTCGCAATCCTGAAGGGATTGAACAAATGTTGTGTTGGTTCAACCCATTCAGGGTTTTCTGTGTCTTTATCGCCGACCACACGTTTACACGTGCGGCTAATCAAATTGAATCATGTTAGGATTCTGCTTGGAATTTCATGTTTTAAAATAACAATGCTATGATAAAATATCTAAGAATATGTACAATTTTATCAATTTCATTAAATGTAACTTATTGAAAAAGTGTACTGGAAAAATGAACAATCAATTATATCCATTCTGATAAATAATTTGACAGCGAACAAATAAAATCAAAATTCAAATCAGTAAACGTAGGGAAGGAACATGAAAAAACTGATATTGATGATGATGGTACTCGGAAGCTCTTTGTATGGTAAAATTATCGGTTATGGAGAAGGGCAGCCTTATTCTACCATCGAAGAAGCGCTTGTTGTATCTGCTCCGGGGGATTCGCTGTTAGAATGTATTTCTCGTACTTACCGGCTTGATCGGGGATTCAACTGGTTGTGCTTCGATGTTTTGAATATGGAAGATAAACCCTACGCCCATCAGGTGCAATATTTCTTTGATCAGATTAAAAACAAAATGGATTGGGGCAAACATGAAATGGTTTTCTTTAATTACGAATTCATACAATGTTGGACAAACGGCACTCATCAGGTTAACAGCTTTCAGGGTTATAAATTCAAAATGAAACATGCCGATTCGCTGCGGATTTCTGGTGTCAGATGCCCGGCGGAAACGGAATTCCGACTTCATGCCGGACAAGAAAATTGGATCGGTTATTTTCTGGAAGACACTCAACAGGTTTATGATGCTTTCCACGGTTACCTGGATTACATTTATTCTATCCAAAGCCGAAGTTGGAGCTTGAAAAAAATAAATGGCGAATGGCCCGAAACAGGCTATACAATCAGTCCCGGAGAAATGGTCATCGTGCAATGTACTGAAACTATCGATGATTTTAGCTGGTCTGTTACAAAGCCTGCCGAACCATTTCAAATTCCACCTGTTCGGGAATATTCTTTTGAGGAAGAGGAAGATTACATTCCTATTTATATAAAACTGCCTGCAACAAATCTGCCGGATGAAATCGCAGTTTTGGCGGATGGAGAATGTAAGGGCGCTAAAGCGGTTCAGGATAGTCTGGTAGATATTTGTGCTTACCTCGGGAAAACCCAAAACAGCAGTTTGGAAATAGAATTTGCCTATTATGAAAATGGAACGAAAAAGCGATTCGATGAATACAATGTAATCGATCCTTCTACCGGCATTCCCATAGCAAATAAGATAGATTTGAGTAAGAAACAGCGGTTTTATTATGTGTCTTTTATTAACGAGGAACACCCTTTCATCGAACCCGTTCCACAAGTGGTGCTAAAAAGTCCTGGTCGATGTTCGGATCAAAAGACTATTTATTATAGCTTATCCGGCGCACTGGAACTCGAAGTAGCTGTTTACGACTTGAAGGGTGGAAAGGTAAAAATACTCGTGACGGGCAGGCAACCGGCAGGCGAATATTCCGTAACCTGGGATGGAAAGGATGAATCCGGCAATCCGTTGACTCAGGGAATATATATTTATAAGATCATCACTGCTTCTCAGGTGATGGAAAGAAAGTTTTTGATAATCGATGAAAAATAAAGTACATCGACGTTGCACGTCGAGAAAACACGTACCTCGGCATTGCATGTCGAAAAAAAAAGACACGACGTATAACGTCGTGGTACGATGAGAAAACTTGTACCTCGATATTGCATGTCGAGAAAAAAGACACGACGTATAACGTCGTGGTACGATGAAAAAAAAACATACTGTGATAAGCCAGGTTGCTTCGGTGCGACCTGGCAGGTCGCAGTACTTTGGACTTGACCCAAGATGACGAAGTCATTGGGTTAAGAACATAAAGGAGATTTTTGTGAAAAAAACATTTTTCCGAATGCGACGTTGTCAAACGTCGCCCTGTTTTTCTACCTCGTCGCTGAATCAGAATGCGACGTTGGTCAACGTCGCCTTTCCGGCGACATTTCGCCATGTCGCTTTCTTCTTCTTTCTTTGCGTCTTCGCGCTCTTTGCGGTAAACTCTTTTGGTGCCACCTGGCAGATCAAGC
>DAISYT010000061.1:0-9655 GCA_036825175.1 Candidatus Cloacimonadota bacterium | reverse complement strand
CAGCAGATTTTCAAAGCCTTCGTGAAGAAAGCAGCGGATTTGAAAAAAAAGCAGGATTAAACAGAAATTTCCCGATTGGAATGAAAAACTACATTCGCAAGAGGAAATAAACAAAATAGAAATGCCGATTAGTAGTAGTTCTGCTGAACGGTATTTTTGTATTTATTGAAAAAGAGGGGAAATGAGAGTTACATTAATTACAGCTCTGATGCTGACTTGCAGTAATTTTTTTATGACATTTGCCTGGTACGGACATTTAAAGAATCTGGCTTCCAAACCCTGGTTTGTGGCGGCTATCATCAGCTGGGGTATTGCCTTTTTGGAATACGCGATTCAGGTTCCAGCCAACCGTCTCGGTTATAAAGTAATGAATCTGGGTCAGCTAAAAATATTGCAGGAAGTGATTACTCTGTCCGTGTTCATTCCTTTTTCCGTTTTTTACATGAAAGAGCAGTTTCGTCTGGATTACCTTTGGGCTGGTTTATGCATACTGGGAGCGGTATTTTTTATTTTCCGACCTAAAATCTTACAGCTTTTTTGAATGGTTAAAAGTAACTCGTTTATACTGAACGAGATAAAAAAAATAAGAAAATCATGTCTTCGCAAAAATGCGAAATTCACGCTGAAAAAAAGTCGCTATAAAAGCGAGATAAATAAAAAATCAAGTTGAGGAGAAGAAAATGAAAAGAGTAAAAGTTGTAGTTTTGGTTTTTGTTTTTTTGATTTCAGCATTGTCGTTTGCCGATGAGACTACCGGCGCTTTAGATCGTGCCAAAGGTCTTTATCAAAGCGGAAAATATTCCGAGTCGATCGGTGAACTGAATTATGCCATCAACCAGATTCAGCAAATTATTATGGAACGTTACAAAACTGTTTTTCCGGCAGCACTTTCCGGCTGGCAAGCCGACGAATTTAATGCCGACGCAGCTTCCATGGCTTTGTTGGGAGGAGGAATCTCGGTGTCTCGCAACTATTCCAAAGAATTGGAACAGGAAAGTAACGATTATTACACTGAGACTGCTTCCATCAATATCAGTTTGGTTTCGGATTCTCCCATGCTGTCCTCTTTGATGATGATGTTCAACAATCCGATGTTTTTGGGCGGCAACAAGATGGTAACGATCCAGGGCGAAAAAGCCATCGAATCTTCCGATAGTGACGGTGTTCCGAATGAATTACAATTTGTCATCGCTAATCGTGTCATCATTACTGTCAGTGCCAGTAGTTGTACCAAAGATGATCTCTACGCTTACGCCAATAAGATCGATTTTGCCAAACTAAAAACGTTGATGAATTAATTTTTTTAATCAGAAAATGAAACCTCTTCTCAACGGGAGAGGTTTTTTTGTTGACCGCATTTAGCGGATTTTCTTTTTTCTACACAAAATACTTTGAGGAGCTCGAAATGAAGAAGGGAACTGAGGCTTTACTGCATTTGATTTTGGCAGGTGTTATTTCTGTCATCGGTTATTTGGGATTCAAAAAGGGAATGGAAATTTTACAGGAAAAAATGGAGAAGAAGAATGAAAAAAACGCTGTCGATTAGTCTGTTGCTGTTAGTATCATTTTGTTTGAATTCCATCACGATAATACTAAAGAATGATAAACAATTGTCGGGTAATTTTATTAATATGAAGAAAGATCAGGTTTATATTGAACACAATGATAATCTCTACACCATCTCAACCCATATTATTTCATTTATCATGGATAATAATCAGATGCAGGATCTGAATTATCTGGAAAGTTTGGATCAAAACAAAATAAATTATAATAAATATCTCAAAATGTTCGATCTCGATCTAAACAATTATCAGTTCTCTACTTATGGATGGAGACGATTCTCCCAAAATCCGCTAACTCTGATCTTAAAAGATTCTTCGAGGTTCTCAGGTTATTTTGCCGGCAAGAAGGATTCCGATATTTATTTTGAACAATTGAATTCTAATAAAATTCTCATTTTAAAAGATGTTATGATTGCGGCAATCGTCGATAATAACACGGATGTTACGGATGATATCCTGAATTCTCTTACGGAACCGGAACCACATTACTTTTACGCAGATACCCAAAAAATCAGCTTGGACTACAGTAAAAACAACGAGTATTCCGCCAGTAGTGAATATCCTGCCAGCACAGGCTCAGTCCATGCTGATGAACCGAATATCATTAATACTCCGTATTTGTTCGTGGGCTGTGATATCGGATTGGTTCATCGATTGTCATATCAAGGATATCATAAGTCATATAATATTCAACCCTCGCCTTATCTCAAACTGGAAACAATCGGTAATAACAACGTCGGATTAGGCTTAAATGCTCAACTCTTCAGAAGCTTGAGCGATTATACTCGGGCACAGTTTTTTTACTTTTGTGGTTATTTTACCTGTGCACTTAAGCTTGATACAGCCAATACATTTTGTGCTAAAGCCAACGTCGGAGGAAACTTATTTTTAGGGAATGATTCATATAAAGGACCAACATCTACGAAACCGGGGTTTTATCTTGCCGCAGGATTTACCAGGGAATTCAGCCGTTTCGGTACGGTCGAAGTGATGTACACTTTTAACAACGGAGCCTTGGAAGTAATTACCGTTAATACTCACTCTATTTCGGTTGGACTGGGTAGAAAATTTTAGTCGTTCTTTTTACAATCAGTAAAATTCACTTTGCCCTAAATGGGAAAATTTAGGGCAAATTTTTTTTAGCGATTTGCTGAAGCAGTGAATGGATTTCATTATCCTCACCGATCACAACTGCATCGAAGGAGCAAAGCTGCTAAAAAAACAAATATCCGGAAAAGGAAATCGTAAGCATGGAAGACATGGTGTATTTCTTGGAAGCTTACTGCCAAAAGAACCTTATTATTAATGGTTTATCGCTACTTTCGGGAGGTCATTTGAGATACAAATAACTTGCGAAGGAGCAGAACCCTTCGAGTTCCGCTACCTTCGCAAAGTTCGATTCAGTTATTTTATCGGACGATAAATATCTATTTCAGAAGCCGGATCGCCCCATTTGAATCGTTCATCATACCATTCAAATTCCGCACCGCCGCTAAATTCCCTTCCCGATTCTTTAGGCCAGACGGAATAGAAATATTTGTAGGTTTCGTTCAGGTTATCCAGTGCACCTTTATGAGTAATAACGGCATACTTCTGGGTTGGAATTTCATAAGTAACCATCTCTTTCGGGACATCATCAAAGTTCTCGACGATGAGTCCGGCAATATACGAGAAAGGTGTATTTTCATCGAATTCCTTCATGTTTACCGGCGGGCAGATTCCCAACGCCACATTTTTCACTTTTACGTTATTAATCGAACAGCAGACTTTATTGAACCTATCCCAGAGTTGAGGAATCGTGTTATTCTTCATGGTAGTAATCACTTCCATACCGATCACTTTCATCGCTTCTTTTTCCACAATTTTCACATCCATTTTTTTTACTCCTTGTTTTCTCATTTCTTTGTTCACATCGATGGGCGAAAAGTAATCCACCGGTTGTTTTGTTTTCCGGATTTTTCCCGGAGAAATCCCGAACTGCTTGCCAAAAGCGCGCGTAAAGGAAGCCTGGGATTCAAACTGATACCTGCCGGCAATTTCATTTATGGACCGCAAATTAAAGATCAGCTCCCGGGCTGCTTCCGATAATCGGCGGCGCCGCAAATAATCCATGGGAGTGAATCCTACCAATCCCACGAATAAGCGATGAAAATGGAACATGGAAAAATTAGCTATATCGGCGATATCTTCCAGCTCCAGCTTATCGGCGAGCTTCTTTTCCATAAAATCCAATGCCTTCTGTATCTGACGGGAATAATCCATTACCCCACCTTTTCTTTTTTTTACATTTTTTGCTCTATACCCTGCTTCCAAAACCAGTCAATTCTTTTATATTTTTCTGATCTGAAAATCAAATAAAAGTCACTTCTATGAAGGCAATCCCCAGCGTTCCAAACAGTGTATAATAAAAGCAGAAAAGCGGAATTTTTATTTAAACTGATTGACATAAAACCTTTCCAATAGGATTTGAAACCTAAAATATTAATCGGGAGAAAGTTATGTCGAAGACATATGAAGAACAGAAACAACAGTTTGAAAAATCTGTGGAAAAAACTATTAGCCGTTTTCCTGAAAGAAAGCAGAAATTTGTTACCGGTTCCGACACGGAAGTGCAAAGATTATATACACCGGAGGACACGGAAAATATAAAATATGATGAATCTATCGGATTCCCCGGAGTTTATCCTTTTACCCGCGGTGTACAACCTACCATGTATCGGGGGCGCTTTTGGACGATGCGTCAGTATGCCGGATTCGGCAATGCGGAAGAATCCAATGCTCGTTACAAATTCCTGTTAAAGAAGGGACAAACCGGTCTCAGTATCGCTTTCGATTTGCCCACCCAGATGGGTTATGACAGCGATGATGCGATGAGTGAAGGCGAAGTAGGAAAAGTTGGCGTGGCGATCGATTCACTGGCAGATATGGAAGTGCTATTCGATGGCATTCCGCTCGATAAAGTTTCCACTTCCATGACGATCAATGCGCCGGCATCCGTGCTGCTGGCAATGTATATCGCCGTTGCCGAAAAACAGGGCGTTACTCCCGACAAATTGCGTGGAACGATTCAGAATGATGTTTTAAAGGAATACATTGCCCGCGGAACTTATATTTTTCCGCCCCAACCGTCGATGCGTTTGATCACGGATATTTTTGCTTATTGCAGTAAAGAAGTTCCGCAGTGGAACACGATTTCCATCAGCGGCTATCATATTCGTGAAGCTGGTTCCACCGCAGCACAGGAAGTCGCTTTTACCCTGGCTGACGGTATGGCTTATGTGAAAGCTGCCATCGACAGCGGTATGGATGTGGATGATTTTGCTCCGCGTCTTTCCTTTTTCTTTAATGCTCATAACGATTTGTTGGAAGAAGTTGCCAAATTCCGCGCTGCTAGATTCCTCTGGGCAAAAATTATGCAGGAAAAATTCGCTGCCAAAGATGCTAAATCCATGATGCTCAGGTTCCATACTCAAACTGCCGGCTGCACACTTACAGCTCAACAACCGGATAACAACATCGTGCGTGTGGCTATGCAAACGCTGGCTGCCGTGCTGGGTGGAACGCAATCGCTGCATACCAATAGCCGTGATGAAGCGCTGGCTCTTCCCACCGAAGATTCCGTGCAGATCGCTTTGCGAACACAGCAGATCGTAGCTTATGAAAGCGGCGTTACCAATACCATCGATCCGCTGGCAGGTTCATATTACGTGGAATCACTTACCAAAAATATGATGGAAAAAGCCGGTGAGATGATCGAAAAAATCGAGCAAATGGGCGGAATGGTGAATGCCATAGAAAAAGGTTTTGTACAGCAGCAAATCCAGAATAGTGCTTACGATTATCAACGTTCCATCGAGAGTAAAGACCGTATCGTGGTAGGTGTGAACGAATTTAAAGTGGAAGAAAAAAATAAACCAGAACTTTTACGTGTCGATCCGATAATCGGTGAAAATCAAAAAGCCAAGTTGGTAGAATTGCGTGAAAAACGAAATAATCAAGCCGTAGCAAATACGTTGGAAGAAATCCGTAAAGCAGCTCAGGGAACGGAAAACCTGATGCCGCTCATTTTGGAAGCAGTAAAAGAATACGCTACTCTGGGCGAAATCTGCAACGTCTTGCGTGATGTTTTCGGCGAATATCATGAAAGTGTAATTTTGTAACTCAAAGCTCCGGCTTTGAGAATGTCTGTAACTCAAAGCTCCTGCTTTGAGAATGTCTGTAACTTGTAACACAATATATATCAAAACCTTGTGCCGATACAATATCTGTACAAGGTTTTTTTATTTCCCACTGATGTAAATAATACTTGACATTATGTATATAAAACAAGACATTGCTTTCCGGTAGAAATAAGTGAATTCCGGCGCGAAAAACGAGTACGTTCCCACCTGCCGGAATGTAATAAGATAAAGCGATTGACGCCGTGTAAACGGAAAATTACCTGGCTTCGACGCTTGGGCGAGGAGCCGGAGGTGAAATGAAGGAACTAGCTAATCGTTTACGAGAGATGCGTTTCCTGCAGGGCGAGATGACTCAACAGGAACTGGCAGACAGGGTGGAAGTAACCCGTCAAACGATTCTGGCAATCGAGAAAGGCAAGTTCAATCCTTCCGTTCGCCTGGCTTTGCTCATTGCAGAAGTTTTTCATAAGAAGGTAGAAGAAATCTTTTATCTGGAGGGAGAATGATCAAGAAATGTATTTTCCTGGCTGTTGTTGGTGTTATTGGATTGATCTTCGTCAGCTTGTTTGGCATCAAAGGGATGTACAGTCTGAATCTGGGTTTTTTAACGCCCTTTATCTTCAAGCAGCAAGACGACGAACGGGAAAAACAACTGCTCATCAAGAATTACAGTCAGGTTTTTCTTCTGGTTCTCGTCATCTTTATCAATTTATATATTCTCAGCAATTTTGTGGAATTCGGGAGTTATATCATGCATAACTGGCTGGGATTTCTGATCAGCATCTTGTTTATATTGCTTGGTTTGAACGGAATAAGATTATTAAAAAAGTGAATAAATACTTATATGAGGTAACGTATGAAATGTAAAGGCACCATCATCGAGAAAACCGATCGAGGCAGAAGCAGAAAACTACCCTGTGACGCACGTTTGGGAGAGCATCAGATTTTTTGCGATAAATGTGGAACTCCTACCAATGCTCTTGCCACCGGTCTTTCTTATGCTCAAAATCGCCGACAGGTCTGGCAAAGTTTTAAGGAAGTAAAATCCGGGTATTATCCGTTTGCTATTTTTATGATCATCTGCGTCTTCAGTTTTCTGGTAGCTTCCGTGATTTTTGGTACCCGGAATTATTGGTACAACAATCTGGCGTTGCTGTTTATTGCTCCGCTGGCTTTAATTCCGTTTTCCTTTGAACCGGATTTCATGGCAAATCCGTTCACGATCGGGGATTTCTTTCGGCATCTGAAATATTATCCGCAATATTTTCTATTTGTGCTGATCAATATCGTTTGGTTCATCTTCCTTAAAATCCTTTGTACAGGCGCTTTCATCAACATTGCCACCGATCCGATTCTGCACGTAGTGCGATTGATTCTGGCTGTTTACTGGATCGTCATCGTGATGCCGGCACCGATCTTGATGATCAGACGTAAAATGAATCCTTTCAAAGCGATTGCCGTAAGTTATAAAGCCGGCAGAGAAACGCGTTGGCAGCAGTTCTTCCTGCTTTTTCATCTTTTAGTGATCGATGCCGTCGGCTTGGCTTTTGCCGCGCTGGGATTGCTGGTTACGATCCCGTACTCATACATTCTCATCGAAAGATATTACCAGAAAATGGAAGAATATGAATTATTCGACACGGAAGGAAGAGGTTATCATGTTCAAGAAGAAAATTAAAAAAATACATCGTAAGAAATCAACCGTTCAGGAATACGTGGAAGCGATCCTGTTTGCTTTTGTCGTGGCATTCCTGATAAAGAGCTACATTTTCCAGAATTTTAAAATTCCTTCTTCCTCGATGGAAGAAACACTGCTCATAGGCGATTATCTGGTCGCAAACCGTTTGAAGTTTTTCTTCGAGGAACCCAAACAGGGAGATATCGTCACGTTCCAGTATCCTGCCCAGGCAGAGGAACCGGGCATTCCCAGCTATGATAACCGGTACAATCCACCTCAAAAAAGGAAGGATTATGCTCTGATCATCAAACCGATTTATTGGGATAAAGTGAATTTCAAGTTTGTTATTCATGCTAAAAAGAACGTGGTGAAACGTGTGATCGGCGTGCCGGGAGACACGGTGGAAGTGATCGATAAAAAGGTGTATGTGAATGGGAAAGAATACGTTACCGGCAAAGAGCAGTACATCGATTCTCACATTATTCCGCGTTACAGCGGCAGATTGGAATGGGACGGAAAATCCATGGGTAGTCGGGATAATTTTGGTCCGGTTACGGTTCCCAAAGATAATTATTTCGTGATGGGAGATAACCGCGATGTGAGTGCCGATAGTCGTTATTGGGGATTTCTGGATAAACACGAAATCAATGGTACACCTCTGTTCATCTTCTTTTCCCGTGGCACTGAACCGATCATGGATATTCGCGAATACGTTTATGGAACCAAAGCCAGGAAAAGCGTGTTCCGCTGGGATAGAATTTTCAAGCTGATAAAATAATTCTGAACGAATTTATATCGAAGTCCATTGGAATGATCGAAGTTCCGATGGGCTTTTTTATATAAAATAAAAAAGCGGTAATCCTCTTCAGAGAAATACCGCGAAATTTATTTCATTTTCCCGTTGAGATGTATTCGGGAAAAACGAAGACTGGTGGGCGCTGAGGGACTTGAACCCCCGACCACCTGCTTGTAAGGCAGGCGCTCTCCCAACTGAGCTAAGCGCCCTTGAGAAAAAAATGAAATGGTGGGCGCTGAGGGACTTGAACCCCCGACCACCTGCTTGTAAGGCAGGCGCTCTCCCAACTGAGCTAAGCGCCCATTTCATCTTCACTGCTATACACTTATTATATTTCTGGTCGGGGCGAGAGGATTTGAACCTCCGACTCCTGGTTCCCAAAACCAGTGCGCTAACCGGACTGCGCTACACCCCGACGAGGGAGCAACAAAAAAATCCGGTTTTATGCAGTCAAGCAAATTTTAGAAAGCCGGTAATTATCCGCAAATTGTCATTATGATTCAGCAATTTACCGCTTCTATCGATGATCCGAATGTTTTCCCAAACGGCGAAAGTACCGTCGATAAAGCGATTAAAGAAGCAAACTCACTTTGGCATAACTTGTGCATTTAAACATAGTGGGGAAGGAGAATTAAAGAAAAATACTTGACTGATAGATCGAACAAAAACTATTTCAAATCAATGAACTTCCCTGGAAAAAACGGGAGGAGATGTATGAAAAAGTTTTTCGTAGTATTTATTTTATTTACTGGTGGTTTAATGTTTGCCAAAAGGAGATTAAGATGAAAAAGCTATTGATATTATGGTTTTTATTATTTATCAGATTACTTATTTCTCAGACATCGATTCCGGCGGGATGGGTTTATGGCACCTGGGAAGCAACAGGTTCTCCCTATTTAATTGAAGGCGATATATTTGTTATGGGTGAATCTCTTAATATTGAACCTGGTGTGGTTGTGGAATTCCAGGGGCATTATGGATTAGATATCGGCTTTATAGGAATTACAGGTCAATTAATAGCAATGGGAACGGAACAGGATAGTATTCTGTTTACATGCTCGAATTCCAGTATTGGTTGGAAGGGATTACGTTTTTATGATGAACAAACATGGTGTGATTCTTCTAAAATAAAGTATTGCAAAATAGAATATGGACGAGCTACCGGTACGGGTGATGATTCCAAAGGCGGTGCTGTTTTCTGCCAGGATTATTCAAAGTTAGATTTATCTTATTCCAATATAATAAATAACTATACTCAACATGATAACGGAGGAGCTATTTATTTGGAAAATTCCACACCGTATTTACATCATTTGATTATCCAAAATAATGAGAATGGTGGAATATATTCAAATGATCAAAGCGGAGTTATTTCTTATTCGGAAATAATTAATAATACGGAGTATGGGATATCACATCTGCAAAATGTAAGAAA
>DAISYT010000060.1:0-9704 GCA_036825175.1 Candidatus Cloacimonadota bacterium | reverse complement strand
GCTGCGCTCAATCCATGCGAGGATTCGGCGCCCGCGTCATCGTCACCGAGATCGATCCGATCTGCGCCTTGCAGGCCGCCATGGAAGGTTATGAAGTCACCACGCTCGAAGACACCCTGGAATGCGGAGACATTTTTGTTACCGCCACGGGAAATTGCGATGTAATCAGAGTGGAGCACATGCTGAAAATGAAAGATCATGCCATCGTGTGCAACATCGGTCATTTCGACGATGAAATTCAGGTAAACGAGCTTTATAATTTGCCCGGCGTCAGAAAGGAAATGATCAAGCCGCAGGTACATCAAATTTACATGCCTGCCGGCAATTCCATCATTTTGCTTTCGGAAGGCAGATTGGTAAATTTGGGCAATGCCACCGGACATCCTTCTTTCGTCATGAGTAATTCCTTCACCAATCAGGTAATGGCTCAAATTGAGTTGTGGCAAAATAAAAAAGAGATCGGCGTTTACTTCCTGCCCAAGAAAATGGACGAAGAAGTAGCTCGTCTGCATCTGGAAAAACTCGGTGTGAAACTGACCAGACTTACTTCCAAACAGGCAGATTATCTGGGAATTTCGCCGGAAGGTCCGTTCAAAGCAGAATATTACAGATATTAATTTTTTTTGAAAATAAATTCTGAGGAGAAGTTAATGGAGATCATTAAAAAAATCGAAAATAAAACTGCCATAATCGGTGTGGTTGGTCTGGGTTATGTAGGACTGCCCATGGCGGTTACTGTGGCTCGACAGGGTTATCGGGTTATCGGCGTGGATGTGAGTAAACACGCTGTTAATCATGTAAATGCCGGCATCAATTATATAGGTGATGTCGATGACGACGAACTTAAAGACCTCGTAAATAAAGGATTGCTATCCGCGACGTTCGATTACGGTTTCATGAAACAAGCCGACGTCATTATGATAGCAGTTCCCACTCCTCTCGATAAGTTTCAGCAGCCGGATTCATCGTATGTACGAGCAGCCGTAGCTTCGTTATCCGAAAATGTTTCTCCCGACACTCTGGTTATTTTGGAAAGCACGACATATCCCGGCACAACGGCAGAAATTGTAGCTCCGGCGTTTGAAAGCAAAGGCTACAAAATCGGGCAAGATATCTTTATTGCTTTTTCACCGGAACGTGTCGATCCCGGCAACAAATCTTACAAAACACACAACACGCCGAAAGTGGTCGGCGGCATGACGGAAAATTGTAATCAGATCGCTCAAGCTTTTTACAATTCCGTGCTCGATGCTCCGGTTCATCTGGTTTCCTCGCCGGCAGTTGCCGAGATGGAAAAAATTTATGAGAATACATTCCGCAACATCAATATCGCTCTTGCCAATGAAATGACCATCCTTTGCGAAAGAATGGGACTGAGCATCTGGGAAGTGATCGAAGCAGCCAAAACCAAACCTTACGGATTCATGGCTTTCTATCCCGGACCCGGTATCGGCGGACATTGCATTCCTCTCGATCCGTTCTATCTTACCTGGAAAGCCCGCGGCTTCGGTTATCACACGCGTCTCATCGAATTAGCCGGAGAGATCAACAAATCCATGCCGAGTTTCGTGATTAATAAGATTTCCAATATTTTGAACGACCGCGGCGTCGCCATTTCCCAAACCAGAATCCTGTTGTTGGGAGCTGCTTACAAAAAGGATATCGAAGATATGCGGGAATCTCCCATCCAGGATTTGATCGTAATTTTAGAGAAAAAGAAGGTCGATTTCGCTTATCACGATCCTTACGTTACCAGTTTTCACAACGAATTGAACGATAAGCATTATGAATCGGTAAGCCTGGATCATTTGGAAGATTACGATGTGGTGATCATCGTCACCGACCATTCCAGCTTCGATTATCAGAATATTCTCAAGAGAGCGAAAATGGTTTTCGATACCAGAAACGCCTGTAAAGATTTGCAAGCAGACAACTTATTTAGGATGTAATTGATAATAAATATTCAGGGTGCCGGAAGGTGCCCTTATTTTTTCTAAATATGAGTACAAATAAGCCTGTAGAAGTTAACACCATTCTGGGAGAGTTGATCTCCCTTCCGGATAAAAAATGGTTGGTAATTCGCACCAAATCTCGCCATGAAAAAAAAGTGGCGGATTATGCTTTCAATGCCAATATTCATTATTACCTTCCCTTACAGGACAGCGAAAAAATCTATCAGAATCGTAAGATTGTTTTTACCAAGCCGCTTTTCTCCGGTTATATCTTCGCTCATTGCGATTTCAAGGAGAAACAAACTCTTGTCATCAGCGGACATGTTGCCCATTTTTTGCATGTGATCAACGAACAGGAATTACTGGATGAATTGAGATCTATTTATTTCGGCAATCAACGAGAGGCGGTTTTCCGGGAAACCGAATATCTGGAAAGCGGAACCAGGGTACAAATCGTTGCCGGTAAATTGGCAGGCTTGACAGGATATGTGAAAGATCAATCTAATCTTTCCGAGGTGGTTTTGCAGGTAAATCTTCTGCATCAGGCTGTGGCAGTCACCGTTAATCCATCTCATGTGAAGATAATTTAAAGTGATCATTTCTATCGCAAATAGTTAGTGGAATGTTAATTATATTCCATTAGATGATTTTTTTTAACCTTTTTAGGAAAGGAGCTGAAATGGCAGATTTTGAAGAAATAAAAATCCCGAAGAATAAAATACCTCACTTTTCCAAAAGAAAAACCGTTACAACCCTGATTATCGTTGTCGTTGCTATTTTTTTCTTTACCGGTTTGTACACGGTCGATCCCGAAGAAGTGGGTGTAATTCAACGTTTTGGAAAATATGTAGACACCACCCAGCCGGGACTTCATTTTAAAATACCTTTTGGGATAGATACACTTACCAAGGTAAAAGTAAAACATGTTTATAAAGAAGAATTCGGATTCCGCACTCTGCAACCGGGTGTAAAATCGACTTATTCCACCCGTGGTTACGATCTGGAATCGTTGATGCTTACCGGTGATCTGAACATTGCCGACGTGGAATGGATCGTTCAATATCGCATTAAAGACCCGATAAAATATCTTTTTCATATCCGCAATATCGAAGAGACGATCCGGGATCTTTCCGAATCGGTGACACGAGAAGTGGTGGGAGATCGCAGCAGCGACGAAGTAATCGTTCTCAGCCGCAAAGACATTGCCGATCAGATTCAAACCGGACTACAGCAAAACCTGGATGATTACGGTTCCGGCATCGAAATTTACACGATCAATCTGCAAAATGTGAATCCGCCCGATCCGGTGAAACCGGCATTCAATGATGTGAATTCTGCCAAACAGGAAAAGGAAAGAATCGTGAACGAAGCCTGGCAAAATTACAATCAGATTATTCCGGAAGCGAAAGGAAAAGCCAAGCGTACGATCGAAGAAGCCGAAGGTTATGCCATCGACCGTGTGAATCGTGCCAACGGCGATGCGGAACGTTTCGTTCAAATTTACAATCAGTATAAGAACGCCAAGAGTGTTACCAAAAAACGTTTGTATCTGGAAACCATGCAGAAAATTCTGCCGAAATTAGATAAAGTTTATATCGTGGATGACGATTTGAAGGGACTTCTGCCTCTCCTCGATCTGCAAAAAGGAGGTGAAAAATGAAAATGAATAAATATTCGCTCATCATTCTGATCATCGCTCTCATCGTAATTTTTAATTCCTTCTTTACGCTGGACGAAAGACAGCAAGCCATCATCACCCAATTTGGCGATCCGATTGGTGACAAAATCACTAAAGCCGGACTGCACCTGAAAATTCCTTTCATTCAAAAAGTGAATTATTTCGAGAAGCGAATTTTGGAATGGGATGGCGAAGCCAAACAAATTCCCACTTCCGATAAACGTTATATTTGGTTGGATACATTCTCCCGCTGGCGTATTGTCGATCCGCTCAAATTTTATCAAACCGTGCGCAGTGAATCCTTTGCTCATGGTCGTCTGGACGATATCATCAGTGGTACAACCCGCGATGTGGTCAGTTCCAATTCCTTGATCGAACTGGTTCGCAACACTAATCGTTCTCTCGTTTTTACCGAAGAATATCAGGATAACTATGGCGGTGGAGTTCAGGAAGAAATCATCGATATGGGCAGAAATAATATTGCCAACCAGATTTTCCAGCGTGCAGCTTCCTTGTGTGAAGAATATGGAATCCAACTGATCGATGTCAAAGTGAAACGTATCAATTATAATGAGGAAGTCGGACAAAAAGTATATGAACGCATGATCTCCGAAAGACAGAAAATCGCTGCCAAATATCGTTCGGAAGGGCAGGGAAGTTCTGCTGAAATCTTAGGTAAAAAGCAGAAGGAATTAGATCAGATTCAGTCAGAAGCTTATAAAAATGCTCAGGAAATCATCGGAAGAGCCGATGCGGAAGCAACAAAAATCTTTGCCGATGCCTATAATCGCGATCCCAATTTCTTTGAATTCCTGAAAACACTCGAAGCTTATACAGCCACCATGGATAATAAAAACACCATGATTATGACCACCGACAGCGATTATTATAAATTCCTGAAGGATACCGACGGAACGAAATAAAATGCGTGTTTTCCCATCTCATGAAGATTGGATGAAAATCGCTTTGGAAGAAGCCCGATCGGCATTTTATGAAAATGAAGTGCCGATCGGTGCGATTCTTGTTAAAAATAATACACTTTTATATCGAGATCATAATCGTACCAATCAAACCCAAAATCCTCTGGCTCATGCTGAAAAACTGGTAATCGAAGCAGCAATAAAAGATGGAAAGAAATTTCTGCAGGATTATACACTTTATGTAACGGTAGAGCCTTGCCTGATGTGTGTCGGGACCATCATCTGGAGTAGGGTTGGAACCGTAGTATTTGGTTGTTACGATCCCAAAGCCGGTGCATCCGGATCGATTTATAATGCGCTTCTGGATAAAAGTTTTAATCATAATCCAGCTTTGATCTGTGGGATTTTAGCAGAAGAATGCGCAGAACTGATAACTGATTTTTTTAAAGTAAAACGTAAGTAAAGCTAATCCGTAAAACATTTAGCGTTGTATGGCATTGTGTTTACAACGCTTTTCTTTTTCATGTATTTTTTTGCCTTCCAACTTCATAAATAAAGAAATTTCCTGCATAATAAAAAATGGCGGAGAGCCAGGGATTCGAACCCTGGGTGGACTTTCAGCCCACAACGGTTTTCGAGACCGCCCCGTTCGACCGCTCCGGCAACTCTCCGCATTTATGGATAACTATTTTTTTTTCTGATAATTTGCGGTCAATGATTTCTATCGACTAACTTTGATAAAAAAACTAACGCCCGCGAAACGGGCGTTAGCAATATTTCTGTTTCGATATGTAATTTATTTTATGGTAAGACCTTAACGATCCTAAAACCGATGCTGGTATTTACCTTACCATAAGCCAGATTCGGTTTACATCTGGAACGGTTTGTATTACGTTGATACCAGGCGTCATATTCCCAGCTGCCACCACGCAATACGCGATATGTTCCGGAAGCAGGTCCGGTCGGATCACTCAGTTGAGTAGCATCGTAATCACCGTAATAGTCGTTACACCATTCCCAAACATTTCCGCTCATATCATAAGTTCCCAGTCCGTTAGCTGCCAGACCACCCACAGCCATTATACTGCCGGCATTCCCAAAGTATTGGGCAACATCATCTACGATGTCACTTCCACTATACAGGAAATTATCAGTGCCTTCGTTCGTAGCAGAGTATTCCCATTCGGCTTCGGTGGGAAGGCGGTAACCCTCCGTTCCATAAACCGTACAGTCATAAGTTGTGCTGTAAAGAGCGTTCAAACCTTGCACAGCACTTAACCAATTGGCATAAGAAGCTGCACCTTTCCAGGTAATACCGTCGATAGCATAGTTTTGCTTACCGGTATTTACTTTGAATAACATATTATAATTATCAAAATCTATTTCTACTTTAGCTGTATCGACAAATGTAGTATACGTAACTGCATTGGTGGCATAATTTAAGGATGCATATAACACACCTTTGATCATACCTTTACCTAAAGCCCAGTTCAGCAAAGCACAATACTGTTGATTCGTAATTTCATACGTTCCAATCTGAAGTTCATTATTCAAGGTGATATTACGAATGGGTAATTCATCGGCATCTCCATCCGAGGAACCCATAGAAAATGAACCCGGAGCCACATCGATTAAAGTCGGTGCATTAGTTCCCAAGCTAAATGAACCCGTCGTAGCTTCTGTAACATCGGAATAAGCGCTATTGCCTGTCGGAGTAACAGAACATAACCTGTAATAATAAGTCATGCCTTCATCTAAGCCCAGATCACAATAGTAATCATTTTCGCTATCGATTGTGGATGCTAATTCCCATGTCGTTCCATCTGATGATCTTTCTATATTATAATCAGTCTGTTCACCATTGGGACAATACCAGGTGAGGTCTATTTTGTGAGGCGTCTCTGGTAAAACGACAGCTTCAATATCTTGCGGGATGGCTGTGAGGGTAGTAAAGCTCCATGTATTACTCCATTCCGATTTATCGCTTCTTATCCGCCAATAATAGGTTGTATCGAGATTTAATATAATGTCGTCATCGCTTACATCATATTCGGCAGAAGATTCAACGCTGCTGATAACGATATTATTGAAATTGCTGTCACTTGCCAATTGAACCAAATAATAGGTCACATTATTCATAGCTAACCAGTTAAGTGTGGGGACCTGACCGACGTTTGAGGCGCCGTCACTGGGATAATTGGGCTCGGTATTATTGTTATCGAGAGATACAGTAGTGAAGCTCCAAGGCGTACACCATTCGGAAGAATTGTGTTTTACACGCCAATAATATTGAGATTCACCTTCAAGATTAGTTTCTAATGTATAAGTCGAATCCTCGATTGCCGTAACATCGATAACGATATTTGTAAACTCAGCATCTTCAGCTATTTGGAAGCTGTAATCTTCTGCATCGGGAAATTCTCTCCAGGTGAAATCCAAAATTATGTTTTGAACCGTTCCATTTTCGGGAGAACTAAGGATAACATAATCGTTTGTACTGAAACTGGAAACATTACTCCAGGCAGTAGCAACATTACAGTTTACACGCCAGTAATAAAGTGAATTAGTTACCAATACTCCGTTATCCGTGTAAGAATTTGTAGTAATATCCTCATCGATCAGAATATTCGCCATTTCTTCATCCGAGGCTACCTGAATCGTATAATTCGTGGCATTTTGCAGAACATCCCAAGAGAAATTCACAGGAAGAGCAACCCCAATTGCTCCATCTTCCGGAATTGCTTCTGAGCTGCCGGTTGCTAATTCTACTTTTTTATTAACTGTAAAGTAGCTGATTTCGCTCCAGTTATCAGGATAAACATCCGATTTCAGACGGCAGTAATACTTCTGACCGATAGAGAGTAACTCCGGATGAATATAAGAAGTGGCAGCAGTTTCTACCTGAATCAGATTTTGAGTAAAATCCAGATCTTCAGCAATTTGTAAGGTATAGAGGCTGGCGCCCTGATAAGTGGACCAGGTAAAAGTAGGTTTTCTACCGACGAATTGAGTATTCATAGGAGCTGTGATTTGAGGAAGGTAGTTCGTACCGAAATTCCAGATATCACTCCAGGCGGAGTTGTCTGCTCTTACTCGCCAATAATAGGTAGTGAAGTTTTCTAATGTCTTTGTAACATTGGCAGCGGTCAGGGTATCATTATAGGTAAAACCTTCCGTAGAGCTGAACATCGTGTCCGTTCTTACCTGAAAGTAATAAGTAGAAAGAGTATTTTCCCAGTTAAATGTTGGGGTAAGAGTGGTAACCTGAGAGTTTATATAAGGGTTATATAATTGCAATTCGGGTCCGCTTCCATGAACGTAGCACATGGCATAATCATCGATATCGAAATAATAGGTAGTTGTATCGTTAGGAGTGATTACGTTGAGGGAATCTACTTCCGTAGGGTCTACAGCATAATAGGTGAAAGCAGTAGTTTCCGGTGTCAGCCATAACACTCCGGTATCGACATTGCGATAATAATCGTAATAATAAGTCGTGTCATTTTCTGTGCTTACGGTATAAAGCTGATTAGCTTCCATATACACAGATTTCACATTCTCATCTTCGGCGCTGAATACCTGACCGTCGATCACCATTTGATCGGAAGTAACCATGAGGTAGTATTCTTCTGCTAAGATGGGATAGCCTTCTCCATCTCTGCTTAAGGTAGGATTGGAAAATTCATACCGATCCCAGTTATCGATCAAAGTAGTTTCTATTGCATTCTGAACCAAGATTTCTTTGGTTTTGGTCGGCTCATCTTCACAACCAAAAGTGAAAAGAATCGATAAGCACATTAAAGCCATGATTATTTTAAGAAAGTATGTTGTTTTCATAATAACTCCTTCTCCTTATGCTTATTGCTCGATATCATTGATAATCTGCATTAACATATCAGAAACCGCTTCTTCATCCATATAGGAAAGAGGGAAACCGAACATGAAGCATTTATTATTATTTGAGTTTACACTTTTGATAGCAACGGGTTGTTGAGAATAGAATGTATACTCTTGATTACTCGGATCATACAGTCCATCTCCCGGATCTTTACAACCGAATGTAAAGAGAACTTCGGTATTAATACTCAGATTATCCAGCGGGAAGTAAGAAATTGGTCCCAAAGCTGTAGAATCGAAATTTGGCAGAGTAATTTGAGAGTAGAATCCATCCGGATCGAGTGTAATATCTGAATAAGAGCTGTTATGAGCAACAGCTTTTTTAAAATATGATGGGTTGAAAGGCATCATAGCTCCTTTAAAGGCAACTATGGCATCATCTTCCATATAATCTATGCCAAAGTATTTCTGCAGAAATGAAGAGCCATTATTCTGCAATCCACTTCGCATAGCACTCAGATTGGCACATCCACTAATAATCAGATTTCCGCCACCTTGAAAATAAATATCCAAAGCATTAGCTTCTGATTGCAAATTCATATTCTCGTAAAAATCAGCATGGTAAATAATGGTTTTATATTTTTGCAAATCGGTGGGCGAGAGAACATCGCTGGTGTAATTTCTGTTTACATAAACGTTATCATACAGCCATTTTCTATCCAATATATCGATGGTACCAGTGTAATCGGCTAAAAATCCCAACTCCGAATATAAGCTATCCGTGATGGTTTCCGGTGCCCAGCTCTGATTGTGTGGAGTATTATCTACCACCAGAATTCCTTCCTTTTCCAAAGCAGGAACCGAACTTACAATTTTAAAGAGAAATTCTGAGGGCGTTTTATCCGGTTCGTTTTGTAAATCCACCGCTCTGACTTCAAATCTGTGGTTACCAGGTTCTAATCCGCTCAGAGTGACTTCCTGAGAAATTGTCGAGGCGACCGGAACACGCAGCCATTCTTTACCTGTATCTTCATCCATAAAATTATATTGAGCTGCAGGAAGAGGTGCATAAACATAAGGTTCTCCATCTAAACGTAAATCATAATACTTAATTTCGGAATAATAATTACTGGAAGTCAGTTCATCGTAAACCTTAGCCATGGCTTTCGCATCAGGATCATTTCCTTCAAATTCGCCACGATATCCCCAATGCATGTAAACTTTCAAATCGTTACTATGAATACAGGTATAATTACCATCCTTATCGATCCAGAAAGGAAGAGCATAATGAGTACCGGTAAGAGTGGTAACGCTGGG
>DAISYT010000059.1:8797-9741 GCA_036825175.1 Candidatus Cloacimonadota bacterium | reverse complement strand
GTCTTATTTCTTCCAAAGGGGCCCGCCTCCTCCGGTTGCCGATGCTGCCAATGTGAATTATGTAATCGGACAATTCGAAGATGTGGATCGCCATCCGGGTGTACTGCCGGGAACTTCCAAACTCTTCGTGAAATTGATCGTGTCACCTTCCAACGGCACAATTATCGGTGGAGAAATTTACGGTGGAAAATCTGTCGGAGAATTGATCAACGTGATCAGTCTGGCAATCCAAAAACACGTAAATGTGTACGAACTGGTTTCCTTCCAGATCGGTACACATCCGCTGCTTACCACAGCTCCCACCAAATACGTGCTCATCAAAGCTGCGGAAAATGCCATCGCCAAATTAAGAGCCAAATAAGCTTAATTGCATGGTCGGGCATTAAAATATTAGCGCCTTCTTTCGGCTAAATTTCCGATGGAAGGCGTTGCTTGTAAGAAAAAAATTCGATTTTAGTCATAAGGGAGAATAAAAAAATGATCTGGGAAATCTTAGAGCACTCCGCCATGATTACCGGTTTTGTGTTCAGCATGATGCTGGTGATCGAATATATAAACGTTCAAACCAGGGGACATTGGCACGCTTTTATCCGCGCGGAAAAATGGTTGCAATACGTTTTGGCAGCGGCATTGGGTTCCATTCCTGGATGCTTGGGTTCCTTCACTGTCGTCGCACTTTTTTCTCACAATATCGTTTCGTTGGGAGCTTTGGTAACCACTATGATCGCTACCAGTGGCGATGAGGCATTTGTGATGTTGGCAATGTTTCCGGGTAAGGCTTTGCTGCTTTTTGGTATAATTTTTGTGATTGGCATTGCTGCCGGTTTTGCCACCGATCTGCTCTTTCCGAATATAAATTTGGAAAGGAAATTTTCGCATCGGGAATTTCCTCTGCATAAAGAAGAAAAATGTCATTGTTTCTCGCCAAGAGCCATCCTGAAACA
>DAISYT010000059.1:0-8787 GCA_036825175.1 Candidatus Cloacimonadota bacterium | reverse complement strand
TTACTTCTTATCATCGTCGCTGCACTCATCTACAGCGTGTTATGCGGTTACATCGCACATGAGGAAAAAGACTGGATCAGAATGACGCTTCTCATTACTACTTTCATCGGAATGTTTATTGTGATTACCGTTCCCGATCACTTTTTGGAAGAACATCTTTGGAATCATATCGTCAAAATCCACATTCCAAAAATATTCCTGTGGACTTTCGGTGCTTTGTTGGTGATCGAGCTACTCACCGCTCATCTGGATATCGGCGCTCTTCTACAAGATAATCGTTTGATCGTTCTTCTGTTGGCTTGCCTGATCGGACTCATCCCGGAATCCGGTCCGCATCTGATTTTTGTAACGTTATTTGCCACGGGAAAACTTCCTTTCAGTATTTTAATGGCAAGCTCCATCGTGCAGGATGGTCATGGCATGCTTCCCTTGCTGGCAGAGACCAAGCGCGGCTTCATCGTGGTGAAAGCGATCAACCTGGTTGTGGGTTTAGTTACCGGATTAGTGGGGCTTTGGATCGGCTTCTAAGATTCTTCACTTGACATTTGCCACTCAGATAAATTTTCTTAGTTTCAAATATGAGGATATTTATATGGGTAAAAATATCGCTGTTATCACGGCAGGAGGTAGTGGAAAGAGATTTCTATTACCGGTAAAAAAACAGTTCGTGGAATTAGCCGGTCGTCCGATCCTTTTCTGGACGATCGACAAGTTTCTGCAATTCGGTGAAATAGATGAAATCATCATCACTTTGCCAACAGATGATTTTCCCAATTATCAAACCGCAATTCAAAAGGAATTCCCTCAAAAAAATATTTTCTGTGTCATTGGTGGAACCGAACGCCAACAGTCTGTCTATAATGCGCTTTCCATCTGTCCATCAGATACGGAATATGTTTTTATTCACGACGGCGTGCGACCTTTTATTACTTTGGCAGAAATCGTCGCCCTCTTGGAAATTGCCCGGCAATCTGGCGCTGTCGTTCCTGCCTGCCAGGTGAAAGACACGATCAAGGAAATATCCGAGCAAAAAATAAAAAAAACGCTGACTCGCCGGCAGTTAATTGCCGTACAAACACCCCAGGTTTTTCGTTATGAACTCATTATGGAATGCCATCGGAAAGCTCTGGTGGAAAACTTGATCTGCACTGACGATGCGGCACTTTTAGAGCATTATGGGTATTCTGTGCAGTGGCTGGAATGTTCACCTTTGAACATAAAAATCACCGAGCCTTTCGATCTGCATATAGCCGAATTAATTATGAAAAAGCAAACGGAGAAATAAATGAACTGGAAAAAATTAGAGAATTTTGAACTTAGAATTCCCTTCCCGATCTTGGGCATCGGATGCGGTGTATTGGGATTGAGTCTGGCACATACGAGCATCAAAATGGGAAAATACGCCTCCCAACTTTTACGCGCTTTGGAATATCGTGGCTACGATTCCACCGGCGCTGCCTTTCAGGATGAACAAAAAAACATCGTTCTGCTAAAGGACGTCGGCGCTCCCAGCACTCTCGTTACCACTCTCGGTATAGATAAACAGAAAGGAAAGATTTTCTGCGGACAGGTGCGCTGGGCTACTTTCGGCAACGTCACCAAAAAGAACGCCCAACCGCATCATGTGAAATGCAAAGTAAACATTTACGGTGCTCATAACGGTAATATCACGAACACGCGTGAATTGAAGAAATTCCTGCTTTCGGAAGGTCATATCGTAGTTTCTGATAATGATGGCGAAATGCTGGTGCACACGGTTGAGCATTATTTCGATAATGAATTGAATAAATTTTCCAGACAAGAACAATGCCTGAAAGATGTTCGTCTGGGTTGTATGCGAAGAGGTATCATACAGGCAGCGCAAAAAATGGTGGGTTCTTATGCTGCGGTTATCGTAGATCCGGTTACCGAGACTAGCTGGGCGATCAAAGGTGGAAGCAGTCTTTATTTCGGGGTGGGAGAAATCGACGATAATCAATTTGGCTTGGCTTCCTCCGATCTGACCGCAGTTCTGCGCTTTACCAAAAACCTGGTTAACATTCGGGAAGGAGAATACATCGAATATGACGTTGACCATTACCAGATTTTTGCCTTGCGTGATCTGAAGATAAAACACCCGGGAAAGCCCGATTTATGTGTGCACGCCGGAGAGAAGATCGATAAGAAACCGGTTCGTTCCAAACTGCGGGCAGAAGATACGGAGCTGGTTCCTCCTTTTCAATACTTTATGGAACAGGAAATTAATGCGGAAGTGGAATCATCCGGAAAATTACTGAAATTGTTTCAGGGTGGCTCCAATACCGGACGTCACATGTTAGATTTTTTGGAAAAGGAAAATCTGGTCGAACCGGTTGAAAATCTCTTTAAAAGCATCACGGTTAAAGATGATCATGAGAAACAGTTGCAGATGTTTACCAGCTTTCGTGATTCGGAAGTCTCCGATCTTTTTTACGCCAAAGTAAAGGAAGAATACCCGGCTATTTATAATGAATTGGTTAAGAAAGATTTTGAGAAAAAGTACTTCTTTTCGAGCGATAAAAATCTTTATATCGAGCTTTTGGGGACAAATTTCGATAAAAAAAGTCTGCTGATCGCCAAAGCTTTGGATACGCTGGCAGAGCGACAGGATTTGCAGGAATTCAATCAAAATATCGCCGATTTCCTGCAAATTATCATCAACACTTACCAAAACAACCGGAATATCTACACCATCGCCTGCGGCACATCTTATCATGCCACGCTGGTTTCTGCCTTATTTTTTAATGAGATCGCCAACACGGAAATCATTCCGCTCCTACCGGGAAATTTCCGCGGACAATATTCCAAAAGTCTGCGGGATAACGATGTGATCATCGGAGTTTCACAAAGCGGTGAAACCAAAGATTTGATCGATATTTTCAATGATGTTGACCGTACCGGTCTCAACATCAAGAAAGTTGTTCTGGTAAATAATCTGAATTCCACTTTAGGTCAGGAAAAGAGCGATGTTTCCATTCCTATTTACTGCGGACCGGAAATCGCCGTTCCCGCTACAAAAAGTTTTATAAATCAAATTACGCTGTTCTATTATCTGGCGATTAAAACCGCTGAAATGCGCCTCGGGATGCTGAAAACAGATAAATCCGCCGAATTTGCAAAATTACAGGAAGAACTGCAAAAAAGAAAAAACACGATCGAACTGATCCCAAAACTGATCAAAGAAACGATCGAAACCACCGATGAACAAATCGACTACGTTGCCGGTAAAATTTATATGGAACCATCCATGCACATTCTGGCGACCAAGATGATGGGTGTCGCCCGGGAAGGTGCGCTCAAAATCCGGGAAACCGTGCTTAATCATACCGAAGGCGGCGAAGCTTCCGAATTTAAACACGGACCCAATACAATTCTTGGCAGGAATACGGTTTTCGGTTTGAAAAGTGTGAAAGCTATGCTCAAACACTTCAATAACACGCTGGATGTTATGGATAAACAGGCAGAGAAAATCGGCTTGAAATCGGATGAACGACGCCAAATTGCCCGCGCTCTCAGTAATTATGTCTTCACCAAATCTTATCCTTTCAATCTCTCCAACCAGGCAATGGAATTATTCCGGGAATCCGTGGAAAAATTTGATTTCTTCGAGGATTCTTATCGTAATTATCCGCTCATTTATGTAACCGGACCGGATGAACGCGATGTGAATTTGACGATTTCACAGATCAATACCCATAAAATTCGGGGTGGAGACACTTTTGTAATCGCAGAAGAGAACGATCTGCTTTTGGAAAATACCCGCACCAATCCACATGATGAAGGATATTATGGCTGGGGATACATCACTCTTCCCCGCACCGGCGATACTTTACTCACCGCTTTTTCTGCCACGGTAGTTTTACAGCTTCTCGCTTTTAAAATGAGTGTTCGTAAAATGGCTTATTTAGGGCGTATGGATATCAGTGACCATGGCGTGCATCCGGACGTTCCGAAGAACGTTTCCAAATCGATTACTGTGGATTAATTTTTTCAATTAACTATTGGGGAGAGAGTAAATGAACAGAACGGTTTTTGTGGCAGAGGATGATAAAAATCTGTTGGATATTTATCAGGAATTTTTCAATTCCTCGAACAGTAATAATCCCGCTATTTTCGACGCTCATTTCTTTCGGGATGGTGCGTTATTATTATCGGAATTCAGACAATTCTATCAGGAAGGAAAACGCGTTCCTATCTGCATTCTGGATATTCGAATGCCAAATATGGACGGCTGGCAAACAGCAACCGAAATCAGGAAAACAGACCCTCAAACCATCCTCGTGATCGTAACCGGTTACGAAGATGAATATCCCAAAGAAATGCGGGATTCTTTGAGTCATGATTACTACTTTATCGAGAAACCTGTCACCGAAAGTGAAATCCTCTCCATCACCGACTCGCTTTTAAAAAACTGGAATAAGACGCAGTCATTGATTAAATATGCGGAAGATTTGCAGAAAACCACCGTCGAGTTAAACGATTCACGCGAGAAATTCAAGCGACTCGAAGAAAATCTGAGCGATCACTATTTTTTCTATACTCACGATCCGAACCGTAAATACTCCTATTTAAGCCCGACTATCACTAAAGTTCTGGGTTATACTTCGGAGGAATATTGGGAACATCACAATACATTTTTTGTAAATAACAGCAAGAGAGATAACATTTCCCGGGCAATCGATCTGGCGATTAAAGGAAAACAGCCGCCCACCTTCGAGGTCGATGTTTATCATAAAGACGGCAGCATTCATACCCTGGAAGTTTCAGAATTTCCCATTTTTAACGAACAGCGAGAAGTCGTCTCCATCGAAGGTATGGCTCATGATATTACCGATGCTAAAAACATAGAAATGATGCAATCCCTGCTCTTCCAAATTGCCGATTCCATCAATAAAATTTCTGATAATAATGAACTGTATCGCAACATTCAAAGCTTACTTTCCGAATTTCTCGATACTAGAAATTTCTATATTGCTCTTTACGATAAAATCTCAGACATGCTTACCCTGCCCTATCAGCAGGATGAAAAAGATTCCGAAGACTACACCTCGTTTCCTGCCGGAAAAACACTGACGGCATACGTAATTCGCACACGTAAACCGCTGCTGGTAACCGAAGAACAAATCCATCAGTTGATGAACGCCGGTGAAGTCGATAAAGTTGGTACCACAGCAAAAGTCTGGCTCGGAATTCCGCTCATCGTTTTGGATGATGTGATCGGAGCTGTGGCGGTGCAGAGTTATGACAACGAGAATTTGTACGGTCAGAAGGAAAAAGATTTGCTGGAATTCGTTTCACATCAGTTGGCAGTGGTCATTCAGCGTAAAAAAAATGAAATGGAATTGATGGAGGCAAAAGAGACCGCCGAAGCAGCAACCCGGGCAAAAGCAGATTTTTTGGCTTCCATGAGCCATGAAATCCGTACTCCTATGAACGGTGTGATCGGCATGACCGGTCTGCTGGCAGATACACAGCTTACGGAAGAACAAAAAGAATATGTGGATACCATCCGCATCAGCGGAGAAAGCTTGCTCACGATTATCAACGATATTCTGGATTTTTCCAAGATCGAATCCGGCAAAATGAACATGGAAACGCAGCCGTTTGAATTGCGCTCCTGCATCGAAGAAACTTTCGATCTGGTTTCCACCGCAGCCAGTCAGAAAAAACTCGATCTGGTTTATTTGATCGATCCCGACGTGCCGCCTTTTATCGAAGGCGACATTACGAGATTGCGTCAGGTTTTGGTGAATCTGGTAAATAATGCGATCAAATTCACCGAGACCGGAGATATTTTTGTGCACGTGGAAAAGAAACAGGCTGGAAAGCACAAATTGGAATTGCTTTTCTCCGTGAAAGATACGGGAATCGGCATTCCCCAAAACCGTCTGAATAAATTGTTCAAAGTATTCTCACAAGTAGATTCCTCTACCACTCGTAAATATGGCGGTACCGGTCTGGGCTTGGCTATCTGCAAACGCATCATCGAGTTGATGAACGGCAGAATCTGGGTGGAAAGCGTTTACGGAAAAGGTTCTACTTTCTTTTTTACGATCAGAACGAAAGTTACGCCGGTGCATCACGCCAAATCGTACATGGAAAACATTCCCGAAATGGAAGGAAAAAAAATTCTTATAGTCGATGATAACGAAACAAATCGTCGCATCTTGCAATTACAATGTGAACACTGGAAAATGAAAGCCACCGTTACAAGTTCAGCCAAAGAAGCCCTGAATCTGCTCGAAAGCGCAGAAAAATTCGATTTGGGAATTCTGGATATGCACATGCCGGAAATGGATGGTCTGGAATTGGGTAAAGCGATCCGCACTAAATTTTCCCAAACAGAATTGCCGCTGATTATGCTGAGTTCCGTCGGCAAGCCCAGCTACGGAACAATCCCCCCCGACACCTTCAATACTTTCCTCTCCAAACCCATAAAACAAAGTCAGCTTTTCGATTCCATGATCAGAGTCTTTACCAAAAGAACCGAAGTAAGCAAACAGAAAATCAACTCCGCCAAACTCGATATTAATCTGTTTAAAAAAATCCCGTTACGCATCCTGTTGGCAGAAGATAACATTATAAACCAGAAAATCGCCCTCCGTATTCTGCAGAAAATGGGATATATGGCGGATGTGGCAGCCGACGGTCTGGAAGTAATCGATGCTTTGAAACGTCAAAGTTACGATCTCATTTTTATGGATGTGCAGATGCCGGAAATGGACGGTTTGGAAGCAACCAGGAAGATCATGAAAATCTGGCCATTAGCTGATACCAGACCCAAAATCGTTGCGATGACCGCAAATGCCATGGATGAAGATAAGGAAATCTGCATTTCTGCCGGAATGGACGACTACATTTCCAAACCAATCAACATCGAGGAAGTGCAGAATGCTATCCTAAGCTGGGGCAAAAGAACCGATGAAATTCCCGACCGGAATTCCAGACCGACCTCGAACGAAATCATCGACTGGGCATTGGTCGATACGCTGAAGAATCTCGATTCCGGCGAGGAAGCCGGCAATCTCCTGATGGAGCTCGTGCAGACATTTCAAACCGAGTTTAAAACCAATTTCCAACTTCTGAAAACGGCAATCGAAACAAATGATGCGAAACAGGTGCAAACCATCGCTCATAAAATGAAAGGAGCCGGTTCCAATCTCGGAGCCAAAGGTTTTGCGAAAATCTGTTATAATTTTGAAGTCAAAGGCAAAAATAACGTCTTTCTCAAACTTTCCGACCGCCTGACTGATTTGCAGAATATGATGCAATTCACTATCGAAGAGTTCGCAGTTTATTTCCGCTCCATTGGAAGGAATTTTATTACAACCCCCAAAACAGGAGAATAAAATGAGAATCGGTTACGGATACGATGTTCATCGGTTGGCAGATGACAGAAATCTGATTTTAGGCGGCGTTAACATTCCTTTTGAACAGGGATTGCTGGGGCATTCGGATGCCGATGTTTTAATCCACGCCATCATCGATGCCATGCTGGGAGCGTTAGCCCGAGGTGATATCGGCAAGCTTTTTCCAGATAACGACAGGCAATACAAAGACATCGACAGCCGCCTTTTACTGCGCAAAGCCGTGGGATTGATTCACGAAGACGGCTTTAGTATCTGCAATCTGGATAGCACCATTTGTGCTCAGGCGCCCAAACTGCAATCATACATCATGGAAATGCGCCAAAACATTGCTTTTGATTTGGGCTGCGCTATCGAGCAGATTTCCGTGAAAGCTACCACCGAAGAAAATCTGGGTATTTCCGGTGAAGGGAAAGGCATCACTGCCACAGCCGTGATCTTGCTGAAAAGGATTTGATGAAAAAACCGGAATTACTGCTCCCCGTTGGCAATCCCGAATCGTTTTATGCCGCTTTGGAAGGCGGTGCCGATGCTGTCTATTTGGGATTGCGCAGCTTCAATGCCCGCGGACGGGCTAAGAATTTTGCCCCGAATCAACTGCAATCCATGTTGAAAGAAGCCGAAAAAACTCACTTAAAAATTTATCTCACCCTGAATACATTAATCAAAAATAGCGAACTTCCCCAACTGCTGGATATGCTTTATCTGTTATCGCAGACAACTGTTTCTGCCGTGATTATCCAGGATTTGGGAGTGTATTATCTGCTGCATAAATTCTTTGAAAAAATCCGAATTCACGGCAGCACCCAGATGGGATTTCATAATTCCTGGGGAACGGCTTTCGCTTCCGAAAAAGGATTTGAACGTGTGATTCTGGCGCGGGAACTCACTTTTCCCGAATTGAAAGAAATTTCCACTCGTTCCAAAATTCAATTGGAAGTTTTTACGCACGGAGCATTATGTTACTCCTTTTCCGGAGCCTGTTTGTTCAGCAGCTACTTAGGCGGGATGAGCGCCAATCGCGGTCTGTGCCGCCAGCCGTGTCGCCGCATTTTTAATTCGGAAAATGGGGCGGAATATTTTTTCAGTTTGAAGGATAATCAGCAGATCGATCTGATTCCCAAATTGATGGCGTTGAACATTGCTTCCATCAAGATCGAAGGCCGCATGAAATCGGCAGAATACGTTTATCAGGTGGCTCGCGCTTACCGGATGGCAATCGATCAACCTGCAAAAATCGAAGCGGCAAAAGCGCTTTTGAAATACGATCTGGGCAGAGATAAAACCGCTTATTTTCTGGGTGGCAACGTGCATGATGCCATCACGCATGAACCTTATACCGGCATTCAGATCGGACAGATTTCTGCGTCGGAAAAAGACAGTTTTTCCTTTACTACCGATT
>DAISYT010000058.1:0-9824 GCA_036825175.1 Candidatus Cloacimonadota bacterium | reverse complement strand
TGGACGTAGATGCATTCGTCGCCATGTGTTGCACAAAACCAGCCATTCACCGTTTCCCTGCCAGCATGGCAAAACGTATTTACGACATGAGCACCATCATCGCTGCCGAATACAAAGGCAAAGCCGAAAACATTTGGAAAGACGTCGAAGACGCAGAAGAGTTACGCGCGCGACTTCGGAAACTCCCCGGTTACGGCGAAGAGAAAACTGAAATTTTTATTGCACTTCTTGGCAAACGATCAGACAACGTCCGCAGGAGATACATTTATTGGGATCGCGCACGATGGAAAAACTTTGCAGATCGAGCGGCTTCTTATCCAAAACTTTGGGCAATCTGTCCGGATCGACATCGAACAGATAAGCCAGTTTTTGCAATTCGCATTTATTATTTTGGTCGCAAGTCGGGCAGTTTACGTCGTGATTGGAAAGAGTCATTTCCAATAAAGATTTGCGCAATTCCCTTAATTTTTTACTGTTTGTAATAACTCTCATACCGTTGGAAACCGGTGTGGAGCAAGCCCGTTTTGTTCCGGGAGCGTTTTCGAATTCGACTACACAAATACCGCAGTTGGAAGTCGGTTTTAAATCGGGATGATAACACAAGGTAGGAATGTATCTTCCGGCTTTGGTAGCGGCGCTTAGAATGGTAGTTCCTTCCGGAACCTGCACTTCGATTCCGTCTATATACACTGTTAAAGGATTATTCACTTTATTTTCCTCCAATTATTTAATTCGTTTCACGAAATCTTCTCTGAAGTTTTCGATCGCACTTTTCACCGGCATCAACAAAGACTGTCCCAAAGCGCAGAAACAGGATGAGAACATCATTTCCGAAATCTGGATCATTTGATCGAGATATTCTTCTTTGCCCCGGCCATTTCTAGTATCATCTATCATTTTGTATAACAATTCATTACCGTTGGTGCACGGTGAACATTTTCCACAGGATTCATGGCGGAAGAAACGAATTACCGACCACAACATTTCCGAAATATCCACATCTTCGCCCATTACCAGAATGGCTCCCGATCCCAACACGGCAGCATAGTCTTTCAGACTGTTATAATCCATCTGAACATCGAGCATTTTATCCGGCAGGAATACACCGGCAGCTCCACCCACCAGGGCAGCTTTGAATTTTTTGCCTTCTTTCATGCCGCCGCCGAATTCGGTGATGATGGAACGCAGAGTCGTGCCCATATCCACTTCGCACAATCCGGGAAGCTTCACGTCGCCCATGATGGTATAAACTTTGGTTCCGAAGCAGCCTTCCACGCCATAGCCTTTATACCAGTCGACGCCTTTTTTAATGATTGCCGGAACATTGGCGATAGTTTCCACATTGTTCACGACAGTTGGTTTTTGCCAGGCTCCTTCCACACCAGGGAATGGTGGTTTGGAACGTGGTGTACCGCGGTTTCCTTCCATCGATTCGATGAGAGCAGTTTCTTCGCCGCACACATAAGCGCCGGCTCCGATCTTGATCTCGATATCCAGGCTAAAACCTCTGCCAAAGATGTTTTCGCCCAGAAGACCGTATTCTTTGGCTTGAGCGATAGCGATTTCCAAACGATGGATACAAAGTTTGTATTCGCCGCGGATGTAAATGTATGCTTTGGTGGCACCCACTGCGTAAGCAGCGATCATGATGCCTTCCAGCAATTTATGCGGATCACCTTCCATGATCAGACGATCTTTGAATGTTCCGGGTTCGCCTTCGTCGGCATTGATCACCACGAATTTCTGATCGGCAGCGAGAGGAGCGGTGAAACTCCATTTCAATCCGGTCGGGAAGCCGGCACCGCCACGTCCACGCAGACCGGAAGCTTTTACTTCGTTCACGATCTCGGTCGGTTTAAGAACGGTGAGAGCTTTTTCCCAGGCTTCATAACCGCCGGCACCGATATACTCCTCGATGTTTTCGGGATCGATCACACCGGAGTTATCCAGAACGATACGTCCTTGATAATTGAAGTTGTATTTCCTGGTTAATTCGGGATTTAAAAGCAAGCGGGAAACGATTCTTCCTTTCAGGAAATGTTCGTTTACGATCACCGGAATATCTTCTTCTTTCAGATTAACGTAGGTCACTTTATCCGGGAAAACAGTCATGCTGACGCCGGTTCCGAAGTATCCTAATCCGCCTGTTTCTAAAACGTTGATTTCATCGGTGAGGTTGTTTTTTGCCAGTTCGCTTTTCAGAATGGTTTCGATGGCAGCAACACCGGCTTTCAGGCTGTTGTCGTCGATTGCCATCAAAACGTGACATCGATAGAATTTCATTATGACCTCCCCTTGATCTCAGCAATGATTGTTTCCAGTTTTTCTTCGGTCAGGTCACCATACACATCTTCGTTGATCATCATTACCGGAGCATTACCGCAAACACCCAGACAGGCGCACAGTTCCAGGGTAAATAACCCATCTTCGCTTGTTTCTCCGATTCTAACTCCCAGAATTTCACGCAATTTTTTCAGCATCTTTTCTGATCCTTTCAAAAAACAGGGTGGGGATTCGCAGAGTCTGACCACATTCTTGCCACGCGGTTTCGTGCTGTACATCGTGTAGAAAGTAAGCACGCCATAAATATGGGAAAGCGAAATATTCAGGAATTCACTTACAGCCTGAACGGCTTCTTCGGATACGTAATTTTGAGGATTAGCATCCTGAATATCATGCAGAATGTAGATCAGGTTTTCTTTCTTGGGAGAGTACTTTTCAAAGATTTTTTGATACATGAAAGCTCCTTTATCTATTTTTTTTATTCGTATAATCCGTTTTTGGCATCCGATTTGGTATAGCCGGTACCGGGAATTCTCTTCACGGCATGAACCGGACATACTTCAGCACAGTTACCGCATTTCACACAAGCTGTCTGATCGATTTTGTATTTTTCTTTTTGACTGCCGGTTATACAGCTAACCGGGCATTTTCGGGAGCACAATCCGCAACCGATACAAGTATCCTGATCGATCAGAAAATGCATCAAAGGAAGACAGATGGTGGCTTCACAACTTTTGTATTTGATGTGAGATTCATATTCGTTACGGAAATAGCGAATGGTGCTGAGCACCGGATTGGGAGCTGTCTGACCTAAACCGCAGAGAGCCGTATCTTTGATGGTGTGTCCCAATCTTTCCAGTTCTTCGATGTCGCCTTCTTTGCCTTTGCCGCTAGTTATGCGTTCCAGAATTTCATGCATCTGTTTTAAACCGACACGGCAGGGAGTACATTTGCCGCAGGATTCATCCAAAGAGAATTCCAGGAAGAATTTTGCTATATTTACCATGCACTTGCTGTCGTCCATCACGATGATACCACCGGAACCAACCATAGCGCCGGCAGCTTTCAAGGATTCGTAATCGATAGCCGTATCGAGATGCTCGCTGGTTAAGCAGCCACCGGAAGGTCCACCCAATTGCACTGCTTTGAATTTTCTGCCATTGGGGATACCGCCGCCCACTTCGAAAATTAATTCGCGCAGGGTAACACCCATGGGAACTTCAACCAAACCGGTGTTGTTCAGATCTCCGGTGAGAGCAAAAACTTTGGTGCCTTTGCTGGTTTCACTACCCATGCCGGCAAACCATTCCGGACCTTTATTAAAGATTGTAGATAAGTTAGCCAGAGTTTCCACGTTATTTACTACAGTCGGTTTCTCCCATAATCCGGAGGTGCTGGGATAAGGTGGTTTGGAAGTGGGTTCGCCGCGTTTTCCCTGAATAGAGGCAATCAAAGCGGTTTCTTCTCCACAAACGAAAGCGCCTGCTCCGGTACGTACTTCGGCATCGAAAGAGAAGTTTGTACCGAAGATATTATCTCCGAGCAGTCCGAATTCGTGAGCCTGTTGAATGGCATTTTTGATGCGGCGAATAGCCAGAGGATATTCGGCACGAATATAGAAAAATCCTTTCTGAGCGCCAATGGCATAAGCAGCCAGCATCATGCCTTCCAATACTCTGTGCGGATCGCCTTCCAAAAGCGAACGATCCATGAATGCACCCGGATCGCCTTCATCGCCATTGCAAATGATGTATTTAACTGGATCCTGAGAAGCGCGACCAAATTGCCATTTTAAACCGGTGGGAAATCCACCGCCGCCACGACCGCGCAAACCGGATTTCTTCACGATTTCGATTGTCTCTTCGGGAGTGTATTCGGTAAGAGCTTTGCCGATGGCTTCATAACCGCCGACTGCGATGTATTCTTCGATCAGTTCGGGATTAATGAAACCGCAGTTTTCCAAAGCGACTTTCACCTGCTTTTTGTAGAAGGGAATGTCTTTGATCTGATCAAAGATTTTTTCATTGGCATCCTGCATCATCAAACGTTTGAGCGGACGTCCTTTCACAAAATGTTCTTCTACCATTTCGGGAACATCGTCAACGCTGACTTTCCGGTAAAAAACTCCTTCCGGGTAAACCATCATAACCGGGCCGTAATCACAAGGACCCATACAACCGGTTTCGATGATATTGATTTCTTCAGATATGCCCTGCTTCTTCAGCTCATCGATAAGAGCTTGTTTTACTTTCAGAGCGCCGGCAGAGACACAACCGGAACCGCAGCAAAGCAGGATATCTGTTCTTTTCAATGACATATGACCTCCAGAATTAACTTTGTGCCGTAACTACAAAGTCATTAACCACTTTACCGTTAACAATGTGCTCAGCCACAATTTTACGGGCTTTATCGGCAGTAATGTTACCGTAGGTAATGGTGGGTTTTCCTTCTTCGATCACATCTACCACCGGTTCCATGGATGAAAGTCCTTTCTCACCGGTCTGAGTTACCAGCACATCGGCTAAATTACGATTAGCAATTTCTTCCATGAGGGCTTTCATGACGTCACGAGCGCCCATGGCAATACCGGAAGTGCCCATGCCGACCACGATTTTGATGCGTGTGTTACTTTCACGCAATTTCATGTCCTGTTGGGCTTTTTCTCTGATTTTTCTCAATTCTTCAAGAGTCTTCATTTAGATCTCCTCCAATTGTATTTTTTTAATATTTTCGTTAATAGTTTCCTGAATAAACATAATTACATCGGGATAGGTGATAGGAACGTCACCGAGCTCTGCTTTAACTTCACGGGTAGAAAAATGAAAGTAATCTACTTTTTTATCGAGGAAGATTCTTTTCAATTCCAGATCGAAATCCACTTCGGGATGACCGAGAATGGCTGTACAGAAAGTGTCTGCCAGTTTTCCCAACGGCATCCGGTCGATGTGATCGTATTGAAAGACAGCATCGATCTCCGTTCCCACGCCTTTTTTACTGCGTAAGGTGAACGTGCCGTTGCACATTTCCACACTTTGTTTAAAGAGTGGAATGCCCAAGCCGACTTTTTTCACACGCTGGATTTTAGACGTGTAAAACGGATCCTGAACTGTATCTACCATCTTTTCATCCATGCCGATGCCATTATCCTTTATATCGATGCGCAATCTGTTCTTCGATACCGTCATCTCGATCAGAATCTTGATCTCGGTGGCATGAGCGCTTACCGAGTTCTCGATAATATCCATGATGTTCAAAGAAAGATCGAGCATTAGTTTCTATACTTTTCCAGAACTTTTTTCAGCTTTTTACGAGAATCGACACGACCAAAAGTTTCTTCTCCGATCACAAACACGGGAGCCAGGGAACAAGCACCCACGCAACGTACGGAACTAAGCGTGAACAGACCGTCTGCGGTCGTTTCACCTAATTTGATACCCAATTCTTCCTCGAACATTCTAATCAAACCGGGAGCGCCTTTCACGAAGCAGGCAGTTCCTGTGCAAACGTTGATCACATGTTTGCCGCGTGGTTCCATGGAAAAGAAATTGTAGAAGGTGACCACGCCATAAATTTGAGCAACGGGAATGTTCATGGCTTCGGATATGTATTCCTGCACTTCCACGGGCAGGTATCCGAAGATTTCCTGTGCAGAGCGGAGAATTTCGATGAGTGGATCTCTGAGATCCTTCTTTTCATCGATCACCGCTTGTAACTTTTTGTACAAAAGATTGTCGGCAGCATTATTGTTTGCCATCTTTCCTCCGAATCTATATTTTTATTTTTCTTCCATCCAAATTTCGGCAGGCAAGCCTGATCTCATCGAGGGTCGGTTCATGCAAATAGAACTGCGTAAATCCGCTGGCAATATCTTTCAGATAATGCGCATCCGAATTCCTGATCAGAGCATATTCCTGCAGTTGGGGATACTGTTTCAACAGTTTATCGGTATCACATTTTGCCGTGATTCCCAAGGCTTCGATTTGTATATCCGTGGGAATGAAACCGAGCTGTCCCAGTAAACTGTAAGAAATTACATCGACATGCGCCGGGAAATAAAACCCACCGTAATGGGATATTTTCTGGAAGGCAGTCTCCAACGTCCAAACCGAAGAATTGATCAAAGCCTTTTTCTCGAATCTGAGAATATTATCATTTTCGTCGATCACCACCTGATCGCCAAAGAAATCGGGATCGTTATCGATGGGAAGAAGCGAGTCGTAAAGTTCGTTCCCAAATCCCGTAACCTGTTCGTAATTATCGAACAAAGCAATGATATGAATTTCTTCGGCAGTCTGCACTTCGATCCCGTAAATATATGCCAGATCGAATTCCTGTGCGGCTTTGGCGTAAGCCAGAGAATTTGCAGAACTGTTATGATCGGTCATAGCGATGATTTCCAAACCTCTTTCTGAGGCTGTTCTCATCACTTCCCGGGGCGACATTTCCAAGCTGCCACAGGGTGATAGCACGGAATGAACGTGCAGATCAGCCTTGTACCAGCGCAAAACACTTCCTATTTCTTTGAATTGAGCAGAACGTATAACCTTCCGGTCAGTTCAAAGGTGGATAAAGAGCTGTTGATCAGGCAGATACCTTCTTCGTTCGCTTTTTGAATGACAGCCTGATCTGGTAAAACGTTTTTGGCAAAAACAACAGCGCTGAGGTTAGCGAGGGAAGCTACGGCGATCACATTGAGGTGGCGCATGATCGTAATCCAAATCTGGTGTTCCCGGGCATTTCCCATTACATCGCTCAGCAGGTCGGAAACATAACCTCCACTGAACTCGATCGTTTCTTCTACAGCGTTGGCAGTGAGCAGATTTCCTTCGATAATGGATAAAATTTCATTAATAGTGGTCTTCATACTTCCTCTTTATTTTGTTGTTTATGACAACTACATTTCTTTTTATTGCGAGATAAAACCACACAATCGGAGATATCGGCTTTATTCACGACGATGTCTTCTGCCAGAGTTCGACAGGTAGGAGAACCGCAGGCAGAGCAGTCTAATCCCGGTAATTTTTTGTCTATTTCATCGATCTTCTTCATCATTTCCAGGGCGACTTTGATATCCTTGTCCAGCGTCATGATGGAACGTGGTTCCAGGGGAATAACATTGAAGTCGCCATGATGATACATTTTCTCGAAAGTTTCGTTATAAAAATTACATGGCTGACTTTTCCGCAGATAATCTCTGATTCTGGCAGCCGCCACAAAAGGATTTTCCACGTTGAGAATGCCACCCACGCAGCCGTTGACACAATTATTCAACACAATGAAGTCATAACGTTCCAACTGTTGGTTTTCGATTTTCAGCAGAATTTCGATCACATTATGAATACCGGTTACAGCCATCGTTTTCAGCACGCCGTCATTGATGTCTTCTGCCTGCATCCCGGAAATTGCCCAGCTCAGTCCTTTGGGATATAATTCATAACTGGTATCCTGCTCGTTAAAATCTCGGATGTCATTGATGATATGACTGTAAATTTCGCTGATGGCGATAGCTCCATCCAAATAATTTTTATAGGTACCTTCCGGCTGATGCACCGCGGTAACCTGAGCTACGCAGGGTACGATCAGGAAAATGCCGATTTCATCTTCCGACAAACCGGTTTCTCGGCAGATTTTATCCCGATAAAAAGTGGCTAAAATACTCATAGGAGCTTCGATATGCAGAATGTGGGGGAGAAGATCGGGGAATCTGACCTGAATCAAACGAACGACAGCGGGACAATTACTCGATAAAATCGGGCGAATGTCATTGTTTGTATAAATATAATCTCTGATCAGTTTGTGTATTTGCATGGTGATCATGGATTCTTCGGCAACGTCGTCAAATCCTAATTTTAGAATAGCTTTTTTGGCATTGGCATAACCGATGGATTGGGGGAATTGTCCGGCATAAGAAGTGGAAAGTATCGCCAGCCGGTATTTGAATTTTTCAATTTCCTTCAGATTATCGGTGACGGGAACTATCGCATTAAAGTTACAGGCAGTGATGCATTTCCCACAATCTATGCAGCGATTTGCATCGAAGATAATTTTGCCGTCACGCACTCTTAAAGCTTCGGTGGGGCAAATTCTCACACATTTTGTGCAACCGGTACAGTTTTCCGTAATTAGTTTTAATGCATGAAAATAGGTTCTGTTTTTCATTTTCCGCTACTTCTTCCTCAATAATAAATTATAATTTCCAAAACTGTATTTTTTCCTCTTTCGGAAACAATATGCAGTACATCGGAATTTTTCTTGATATTGGGTAAGCCTAATCCGGCACCGAATCCCATTTCACGAACCATTTCATCGGCAGTGGAATAACCTGGGGTCATGGATTGCTCGATATCTTCCATACCCGGACCACAATCTTTAAAAATCAGATAAACACAATCGGAATAGATATTACTGGTAACGCTTCCGCCTTTGGAATGAGCTGTGACATTGATTTCAGCTTCATAAGCGGCAATGGCGGTTCTTCTGAGAATTTCGCTGGGCACGCCTAATCGTTTCAGAGCGTATTTAATCTGAGCAGATGCTACTCCGGCAGACACAAAATCCCGTTCCCGGATTTCAAAATTTTGCATGATTTCCGGTTTGGGTGTTTCTGCGAAAAATGCCCGGGCTTTTTCTTCCATGCCCGGCTGAAAGTACCAGTATTCTGCCATTATGTGTTATATCTTGCAGCTACGTAAGCCTTTATTATAAAGAATCCCGCTGGTTTTATATAGAGTATTTTTAGTTGAAAACAGAGGTAAATTTCTTTCCTTAGCCATGTTTATAACTTCTTGGGAAGGTATTTTCCCACGAACAAAAAGCACACCAAAAAGATCGATCATATCTGAAAGCCGCACTACTTGCGGATTGGTGAGTCCTGTTAATAGAAGAGTCGGTTCCTTTGTACACATCAAAATATCACTGATCAAATCGGAACCAAAGGCGCAGGAAATCTCCATGTCGGGATTCACACCTTCAGTTAGGACTTCAGCTTCGACAGCTTCTAAAATTTCCTTCAACTTCATTTTTCTTTTCCTTTATTTTTCAGATCGGTTAAATCTGAAAATAAACATTACTTATTTATTTATAAATTATAATATTGAAGAGCAAATTCTTTATGTTAATGGGAGAGGTCAAGCAAAAAAAACAAATATGAATTCTCTGTTTTTTTTCGGTATGGTTTTATTCTGAAATAATGTGATATAACTGTATAATCATATGAAAAATATAGAGATTATTTGCTACCATGAAAAGAATGATTCTCAGCTTTTTTAAAATAGTCTGGAAAATTTTTTTATTTTTTTTTGAGTTAATTTTTGCTTTTCAGAAGAAAATTACTTTTTGATGTAAATCTATCCGATTTATTAACTGGGAATGGGGTTGTAATGAATATTTTCTCGACGTGCAACGTCGAGGTACTTCTGTTCTTACCTCGAGCCAGTGCATCGAGGCAAGTCCGTTTCGCAAACAGGGATGTTTGCGTTACTTCTCGACGTGCAACGTCGAGGTACGGACTTGTATACTCACGCTCTCGTTATTTGATAATT
>DAISYT010000057.1:0-9921 GCA_036825175.1 Candidatus Cloacimonadota bacterium | reverse complement strand
AACGGCAAAATCGATATTTTGGTTTCCACTACCGTGATCGAAGTGGGAATCGATGTACCGAATGCCACTGTAATGATCATCCAACATACCGAGCGGTTCGGTTTGAGCCAGTTGCATCAGTTGCGGGGACGCGTCGGTCGTGGTGCCCAGGAATCTTTTTGCTATTTGATCGTCTTTCCGCCTATCAGCACAGATGGAAGAGAACGATTGCAAACGATGGTGGCAACGAACGACGGGTTTGCCATTGCGGAAAAAGATCTGGAATTGCGCGGACCGGGAGATTTTTTTGGTACGGCTCAATCGGGAATACCAATGTTCAAACATGCCAATATTGTGCGTGATCAGCAGCTTCTTACGCAAGCCAGAATTTTGGCAACCGAGATAATTTCCGAAGATTTCGACCTGAAACTGGAAAAAAATCAAGCTTTGTCAGAAACGTATTTTTCCCGCTTTTTGAGCAAAGAAAAATTGTTCGATTATTAATTACCTCAAAGAGAAGAATTAAAAAGCAGATGGAAAACATCATGACATTTTCCACCTGCTTTTTATAATATATTCGGGTCTATTCTATCGTGAAGTATTCACTCCAGCCCACATTTTCATTGGCATCGATCAGCTTCAGACGGAAATTCGAACCTGTACCCCAATCACCCAAAGCATCCTGTCGGGTGCAGTGTCCGTCGTTATCGGTCTCATCCTGATACACGCCCATGTAAACGCTGCCTTTCCAAATCTCGATGTAAACTGTGGAACCGGTAGCATTGAGCCAGTCACAATAAGTTTCTTCTTCAAATTCCTGCCAAACAACGGTAGAATTCGGATAAGTTATCTCGATAGGATCGGTAAGAACTATGATGGAAAATTCTTCACTCATACCGAAATTGCCGTCGGAATCGATGACTTTCAATTGGAAATCATCGCCGGTTCCCCAATTCTTTAGCGCATCATTACGGCTGCAATGTCCGTCGTTTCCCGTCCAATCATGATATTCATCCAGATATTCACCACCCTGATAGATTTGAATAAAAATCGAATCTCCGGTTGCTCCCGACCAATCACATTCGGTTTCGGTTTCGTATTCATGCCAAATCGTCGAGGAACTGGGAGTGGTTACTGCTATTTGGATCGGTGTGAATGCTTCGATGGTAAAATATGCACTCCAGCCGACATTCTCATTGGCATCGATCAATTTTAGTTGGAAATCGTCTCCACTGCCCCAGTCACCCAAAGCTTCCTGTCGGGTACAATGTCCGTCGTTAGTAGTTTGATTCTGATACAAGCCGGCATAAACGTCTCCTTTGTAGATTTCTATGGTAACTTCTTCACCCGTTGCTCCCGACCAATCGCAGTAAGTATTGGTTTGATATTCCTGCCAAACGGTAGAGGTGTTGGGATAAGAAACCGTTATTTCTCCGGTACTTTCTTCGGTAATGGTAAAATAATCACTCCAACCCCAGTTTTCATCCGAGTCGATCACTTTTAGCCGAAAATCGCTGCCGGTTCCCCAGGAACCAAGTTCATCGATTCTGTCGGCATGTCCGCTATTTGTCGTTTCCACATGATAAATTCCGGTAAGTACACCGGCGTTATAAATTTCGATATAAACATTGCCGGAAGCATCACTTTCATCCCATTCACAATAAGTATCTGTTTGATTTTCCGTCCAAACCGTGGCAGAAGTGGGAAATGTTACATCGATCTTTTCCTTTCCCTTATTTGAACTGGTGGAATCATTACAACCCAAAACTACCATAACAACAGCGATTAAAATAAATAGCCAGCGTCTCATTTATCCTCCCTTCCTCACTAAAATTTATTAAATTTATATTGGATGATAAAAAGTCCTGATACTGAGAATCATGTCAAATGTTTTAATGATCTGCATTAATAAAATCTAATGAGCTTGATGATTCGAGAACTACGATAAAAAAATAATTAAAAAAAACGGATTTACAGTTAGATATAACATTTCCCGAAAAGCACTTGACAGATGAAAGTGAAAAAAAAATAAGTATAGACAAAATATTGTGGTATCTGGACCCAGGAGGGCTCATGTTTTTAAATGGATTTTCCAGTTTATTTTCCAATGATATAGCAATAGATTTGGGTACGGCAAATACTCTCGTCTATCGCAAGAATATAGGTATAGTCATTGATGAACCTTCTGTAGTTGCTATTTCTACCGATAACAAAAAAATCATCGCCATCGGCGAAGATGCCAAAGATATGCTGGGCAAAAACCCGGAAGAAGTTAAAATAATTAAGCCACTTAAAGACGGTGTTATTGCAGATTTCCAAGTGACCGAGTTAATGCTTCGCAACCTTATTTTGAGGGCCCAGAAGAAACGTCTGCTTATCAAACCGCGAGTTCTTGTTTGCGTTCCTTCCGGTATTACCGAAGTAGAAAAACGTGCCGTCAGAGACAGCGCTTTGCATGCCGGCGCCCGGGAAGTCCATCTTGTTTCCGAACCCATCGCTGCTGCCATCGGAGCAGATTTACCCATTCATAAACCGCAGGGAAATCTGGTAATGGACATCGGTGGCGGCACAACCGAAATCGCCATCATTTCCCTTTCTCATATCGTGGTTCATTCCTCCATACGAGTGGGCGGTGATAAAATGGATGAAGCCATCGTAACTTACCTGCGAAAAAGAAATAACATTTTTATCGGAATTCAAACGGCAGAAAGAATAAAAAAAGAAATAGGCTCAGCCTACCCTTTGGAAAAAGAATTGAAAATGGAAGTCCGCGGACGTGACATCATCACCGGCTACCCGATCACCGTGGAAATAACTTCCGAAGAAATTCGCGAAGCGCTTGCCGAATCCGTCACTTCTATGATCGATGCTGTGAAACGTCTCTTCGAGAAAACTGCTCCCGAACTGGCAGCAGACATCGCAGAAAGAGGACTGATATTGACGGGTGGCGGTGCACATTTGAAAGGTTTGGATAAAAAAATTCAGGATACTGTCGATCTGCCGGTTCATGTAATGCCGGAAGCCTTGATCTGCGTTCTAAAAGGCTGCGGCAGAGTTCTGGATAACATGGAAGAATACAAAGAAGTTCTGATTAAAAAAGTCGAAGATTAAAAAAAGTGAGAAAGAAATTTTTATTTTTCTTTTACCTGTTAATTTCACTTTTTTTAATTATCGGCGGAAATGAAGCCCGACAGAAAAAAGCTGCATTTTTGAGCAGAAATATTTTTTCTCCTTTCATTGGTTCCATCGAAAACATCAAATCATTATTCGAGGTAAAATCTCAAAACAGAATACTTTCCGAACAACTGGCTTTGCAAACCCGCAAAATCGTGGAATTGGAAAATCTGATCCGGGAAATCAACAATGCCAGGATTAAATATGAAACAGATGAAACAGAAAAATATTATTATGTTATCGCCGATATCGTCGGTTATTCCGGCGTTTATAATGATCGTAACCTGATTTTGAATAAGGGTGTTTTGAGCGATATTCTGATCAATTCTCCGGTAGTTTCCAATCAGGGCGTGGTAGGGAAAGTCATTTCCACTTCGTTGAATTATTCCATCGTTCTGCCGCTGAATAATCCTTCCTTCAAAGTGAGTGTGATGTGTAAACGCTCTCATTTGCAGGGAATGTTGGAATCTGATCTTTACGGAAACTCCAATATGAATCTGATCAAGTTGGGTTCCGACATCGCAGTGGGGGATACTATCGTCACTTCCAATGTTTCCACCTTTTTCCCGAAAGGTTTTCCGGTGGGAGTTGTAACCAAGCTGAAGGGTTCACCCGATCAGGTTTATATGAGTGCCAGGATCAGGACATTCGTCGATCCGGCAAGCCTGGATCAGGCAATTATTTTACAATATACGAAGGATTTAAGATATGAAAACGAATTACAATTCAATAAAAATTGATAACGAAGAATATCTGCGCTTTCCCATCAAAACCAAAATTCTGATGCCGGGTGACGATATGCTGGAAATCATCGAAACCAGCACCCGCGGATTTCTGGAACCGGGTGACATTATCACGATTAGTGAAAGCCCGTTAGCCATAACTCAGGGTCGGGCGATTCCGGTAAAAGACATCAAAGTAAGTTTGTTGGCAAATATTCTCTGGCGCTTTGTTTCCAAAGTAAAATATGGCATCGGACTGCGCGCTCCCACCAGTATGCAGTGTGCCATCGACGAAGTGGGGGGCTGCCGCATTCTGTTTGCCGCCATCGTGGGAGGTCTGGCTCGCTTGATCGGCAGAAGAGGTAAAGGCGATTTTTATCGAATCGCCGGAATGCAGGCAGCGCTGATCGATGCTGCGTTTACATCACCTGTTCCACCCTACGATAAGTGCGTAATCAAGGGGCCCAGTCAACCTGCCAAAGAAGCTCAACGCCTCAAAGATAAACTCGGCAACGAATGTGCCGTGATGGATATCAACGACATCGGTGGCTGCTGGATGATCGGCGGCAGCGATGGCATCGATAAAGCGTTCATGGAAAAGGTAATGAAAGATAATCCTCAAGGTCAGGCGGACGAATTGACTCCCATTTGTTTGGTGAGAAAGAAAAAATGAAAACCTTCAAAATGGTGATCTGGGGAATCCTGATTCTCTATTTCCAAATTCTGTTTGCTGCCAGATTCAGGCTGTTCGGCATTACCCCCAATTTTCTGATCGCTTTTATCATCTACACGAGTATTCACCTCGGTCTGCGCAGCTCGCTCACCATTTCTTTTATTGGGGGATTGGCTTTCGATCTGATCCTTCCTTATTATCTGGGCATGAACACACTTACTTTTGTTATTCTTGCCATGCTCATCAACACCGTACACGAAAGCGTAAACAAACGTCGTACAATTGTGGTTTTTTTCAGTATTTTGATCATTAATATGATCTACTATTTGTTCTTTGGATTTTACCAAATGATCGCTTTTCAAAATATGAGCGGATTCTTTCTTCTTTATTTTCTTTCCGTATTTTATAATTCAGTTATCACTTTTTTCAGTATTTACTTCTTTATAATTCTGAGTAAAATCAAGCTCTCCGTCGATGTATAAACCCATTAATCTTAGGTATTTACAATATATTATTGTTGCCCTTTTTCTGATCCTGACTTTTTCACTTTTCAAGTTGCAGATCATCGAAGGCAAAAAATATAATTCCATCGCAGAAAATAATATTGTCCGCATCAAATCCGTATTGCCGGTACGAGGAGAGATTTTTGATCGCAAGTTTCGTCCTATCGCCCTGAATCGCTCTTCTTTGAACATTTATGTTACTCCCGGTCAGATCGAAGATAAAAACAAACTGATCGAATTCATCAGCACGAATTTTGAAATCTCGGCAGAATCGATCCGGCAAGCGCTTTACGAAAATCGTTTTCGTCTCTACCAGGAAATCTTACTGGTGCAGAATGTGGAATACGAGTCGCTGGTAAAAGTTCTGGAATCGTTCAATTATTATCCCTCACTTTCCTACAAAACGGAAGCGATCCGGCAATATGCCTATCCCAACCATTTCACGGGGTATCTGGGAAGAATCAACGAAGCGGAATATAAAGAGCACAAAGAAGATGGTTACACGATCAATAGTTTTTTGGGAAAATCGGGCGTGGAAAAATATTACGAGGAAATTCTGCGCGGTCAGAACGGATATCGCATCATTCAGGTGGATGCCAGCGGACAGGATTTGCATCTTTTTAAACATAATCTGGATCAGTCGGCAGAAGACGGTGCCGATCTGATTTTAACTATAGACAATGATCTGCAGGGCTTTATCAATTCCATCTTTCCGGAAAAAATGAAAGGAGCAGTGGTGGTGATGGATACCCAAACCGGCGGCATACTGGCGTATGTTAGCTATCCGGAGTTTGATCAGAATATTTTTAGTGAAAACATTTCCAATGCCGACTGGAATGCCATCCTGAACAATCCGGATAAACCCATGCTGGATAGGAATATTCACGGAGCATATCCGCCCGGTTCAATTTTTAAACCGGTAATCGCCTCGTTGGGATTGGAATCCGCCATAATAGACCGTGATACAAAACTGGCGTCTTGCTCTGGCGGAATGCAGGTCGGAGACCGGTATTTCAAATGCTGGTGGGAAAAAGGTCACGGTTCGCTTAACGTAACCGATGCGATCAAAGTTTCCTGTGATGTCTTTTTCTACGATCTTTCTCTCAAATTCAACTTGGCTCAGATCAATGATTTCTGTAAAAAATGTCTGGTTACCACTAAAAATGGCATCGATTTACCGGGAGAAAGAACGGGATTCTTCCCAACTCGTGAATGGTATATCGAAAATTATGGCAAGTACGCTCCCATCATCGGTCTGAAAGTCAATCTCGCCATCGGGCAGGGAGAAGTTTTGGTTACACCTCTGCAAATGTGTGCTTATTACGCAGCTTTAGCCAATGATGGAAAATGGTATCGTCCCCATTTGTTGGAAAAATCCATCGCCGGAAACAAGACCAAAATGAATGAAGTCGAAAGTATAGATTTTCCCATGTCTGCCTCCAACCTGGCTTTAATCAAAGAAGCATTGTGGAAGGTGATAAATGAAAAATACGGGACCGGAACCGCCGCCAGCGTTGCCGGTTTGGATGTTTATGGTAAGACCGGTTCTGCCGAAAATCACATGGGAAACGAAACCCATTCCTGGTTTGCCGGCTTTGCCCAAAATGACAACTTCTCTGTCGCCTGTGTGGTTTTTGTGGAAAATGCCGGTCACGGTGGCAGCATTTCGGCACCCATTGCCGGCAGGATTTTTCAATATTATCACGAGCAGTCAAAATGAAAAAATTTGATTGGATATTATTTACGCTTCTACTCTGTTTGCTGATTTACGGTGTGCTCGCCATTTATTCTGCTTCCACTTCCAGAGTCGGTCAGGAATTTCATACGGGAAACTATTACTTGAAACAAATCTTCTGGATTCTGATTTCCCTGCTGGCTATGTATTTACTTTATAAAACACCTTACTCATTATTGGAAATTCTCATTCTACCCACCTATATCATCACCATGATCATGTTGGTGGTCGTGATTTTTCTACCGGAAATCAATGGTTCTCACCGCTGGATTCCACTTGGTATCATGAATTTTCAGCCTTCGGAACTGGCAAAGTTGATCAGCATATTACTCATCGCCAAATTGATTTCCACGCCCTACATCACGGGTACCAAAATCGTGCTTCGCAGTTTTTCAGTTATGACCATACCGGCAGTTCTGATCCTTCTGGAACCGGATTTGGGCACAGCACTCACCATCGTCATCAGCACGTTTGCCATCCTTGCCGTTTCCGAACTGCCCATCATTTACATTCTTCTCATTCTCAGCCCGTTCATCAGCATCGCTACTTCCTTTTCTGTTTTCATCTTTCTCTTTTTCATTCTGATTTTGATCTATCTGCTTTACCGACACAATCTCTCCAAACTCTTGCTCGGGTTCACAACTGCCATCAACGTGTTTTTCTTCTTCATAACTCCGGTTATCTGGAATGGATTAAAGGAATATCAGCAAAACCGGATTTTATCGTTTCTCGATCCGTTACGTGATCCTTTCGGTGCCGGTTATCAAATGATTCAGGCACGTATTGCCATCGGTTCCGGTGGTTCTTTGGGAAAAGGCATCCTGCTCGGTACACAAAAAAACATGAATTTCCTGCCGGAACATCACACGGATTTCATTTTTTCGGTCATCGGTGAAGAATTTGGTTTTTTTGGTTGCATGATTCTTTTGCTTATATATTTTTTGTTCCTGTTGCGCATGGTAAAATGTGTAATGAATTTGAAAAGGAAGGAATACAGATACGCAACCGTAGGTATTTTAGCGTACTTAACCTTCCAGATTTTTGTGAATGTGGGAATGAATATAGGTATAGTTCCCACCACGGGAATACCGTTACCGTTTGTCAGTTATGGCGGATCGAACTTACTAATAAATGTGCTGGCAGTCGGATTTGTGCTGAAATTCATGAATGAAAGAAGTATTTTTAAGTAGGGGAAAAGTTTGAAAATCATCGGGTATGCATTATTGTTGATCCTGACGGGATGCGTTTTTGGTTCCATTGCCAATTTTTCGGAAGATGATATCAAAAACAATGAGAATGAAATTTACAATTCCGGTTTTGAATCGATCTCTACAGAAGCCGAAATGGAAGGCTGGACGGTTCTGGAAGATTATTCCAGCGTTCTTTCCCTGGTGAACGATGATTTTCATACCGGTAAAATTTCGCTGAAAATATCTCATCCTAAAGAAAGGATCAGCATTATTTCCGATTCATTTCCTATCGATCCCGATGCGGTTTATTTCTCCCGCTGTTATGTAAAATCTAATTACAAATCAAATCTGCCGGTAAGGCTGCATTTCGTGGTTTTCGATGCTGCCGGTAAACAACTAAATACATTTCAAAAGAAAGGATACCCGGATAATGTCTGGTCTGACATTAGTCTTAATGCCGGATTTTTTAAACCGGCTGCCAGATTCGCCCGGGTTTTTGTCTCGCTGCCGGCTCGTGAAGATAAAATCTTCTGGCTGGATGATGTTGAAAGTTTTAAGGTATATAAAATTCAGAAATAGTATATCATGTCGGAGGGAAAATGGGGAAAGATGTTTATGTTTATGATCGTAAGAAGTTTTGTGTTCCGGTTACGAAAGCAGAACCATTAAATTCAATTCAATTTATTATCGATGATTTTATCGAAAAGAAGCTTACCTTCTGTATCGACGGCGAAGGTGAATGCTGGGAAATCTGGCGGTATGTCGAAGAAAACGACAGCGATAAGATTAAGAAGAACGGTACGCCGGAACGACCAAAATATCTTTACGTGGAGGGAGAAGAAATCACTGAATACGGCTATGTTTAATAGATTTTTTTTCAAAAAAAAAGCACCTCGCTCGAGGTGCTTTTTTGTATTTTATTTTTTAGGGAAACCTTCTTTATTTTCTTCGATCCATTTCTCTGCCGAAAATGCTGCCGTAGCTCCATCGGAACTGGCTGTAACCACCTGTCGTAAGACTTTATGCGTAACGTCGCCGGCGGCATAAACACCCGGAATATCAGTATGCATCGTGTCATCGGTCTGAACGAAACCCTGTTTATCGAAAGTGACTCTGGATTCCAGCAAACCGCTATTGGGAATGATGCCCACATAAATGAAAACTCCATCCACCGGCAGAACGGAAATCTTTTCGGTTTTCTTGTTAAATAAGATCAATCGTTCCACGAAATCACCGCCTTCGATCGCTTGCACCGCCGTATTCCAGATGAATTCCATTTTCTCATTTTTGAAGGCTCTTTCCTGCACGATTTTTACGGCACGCAATTCATCACGACGATGAATCACATAAACTTTTTGGGCGAATTTGGTGAGGAAATTAGCTTCTTCCACCGCCGAATCGCCGCCGCCGATCACAGCAACTACTTTGTTCCGGTAAAGAGCGCCGTCGCAAGTGGCACAATAAGAGACGCCGCGACCGGTAAATTTTTCTTCGCCCGGAACAGCTAATTTACGTGGATGTGCACCGGTAGCTAATATCACCGACTTCACCCGGTATAATCCTTTATCGGTTTCCAATACTTTGCACAAGCCTTCCGTACCGATCGCCTTCACTTCTTCGATTTTGATTTCGGCATGGAATTTTTCTGCTTGTTTCTGCATTTTATCGGCAATATCGAAGCCGCTGAGATTCTCGGCAAATCCGGGATAATTTTCCACATCGGCAGTTACCACAATCTGTCCGCCGATCAAAGCTTTTTCAAAAACCACGGTTTTCAATCCGCCGCGCGCCGCATAAATGGCGGCACTCAACCCAGCCGGACCGCCGCCGACGATTGCTACATCGTATTCTGTATTTAATTCCATTTATCCTCCGGTAATCATTTATATCTTAAGCCTTTTTCATAATTCATAACTTATTGTAATAAAATAAGTTAAAGTTCATA
>DAISYT010000056.1:0-10046 GCA_036825175.1 Candidatus Cloacimonadota bacterium | reverse complement strand
CCCCTCTTAATAGAGGGGATTATCAAGAACCTTGCGAAGATCGCAAATAACACGACCTTCGCAAGGAATTATAAACAGGATGTTCGTGTTACTTCAAGAGTAACATTTTCTTCGATATTTCTTTCTTATCTGTTTTTAATTTATAGAAATACACGCCACTGGAAACGACTTTACCATTATCATCCGTTCCGTTCCAAACTACAGAATGCTGACCAGCTGAAAGTTGAGCGTCGACAAGCTGTTTTACTTTCTGTCCTTTCAGGTTATAAATTTCGATTCGGGTTAATTCGTTAGAATTCGTGGTAGAAAACTTTATCGTGGTGGTAGGATTGAAAGGATTGGGATAATTACCGATCAAAGCGGCAGATGTAACGACCTGGTTATAGGAATTTCCCTCCGTCGCTAAATTCGGGAAAATGATGTAATCGATCCAGGCACAGTCGTCGCCACCCGTAACGCCCTGATCTTTGCTATATGTCCATGTAAAGGCATGTTCACCGGTTTCGACGGCATAAGTTTGTTCATTCCAATCTTCTTCGCCACTCCATTCTTCCTGCAATTCGTCATCGATATAAAACCGCAGATAATCATAATCTGACTCGGAAGAAACTTTGCGCCAGAATGAGATATTTCCGTCATCGGCGACATTCATGATGATTTCCAGGGTAGTTTCCTGACTATTACCGATCGTACCGGATTTAGCACAATAAACGCCTTCATGACTTTCCGTATCGATCACCCAATCGGCATCTCCGGCAAAATTCCAATCGAAAGCGCTGAAATCACCGGTTTCAAAATTTTCGATAACCAAACCGGTAACAATCGAAAAATCGTTGTCGGTAATATAACCGTGATCGGCGGTAATATCGAGTTCAAAATCCACAATTTCACCCAAAGGAGCGTTCTCATCCAGAGTGACAGTACAAATTTCTGCCGTCGCCGTACCGTTGGTATTGATGGAATCTATCTGGAATGGCAGCATTTCCAGAACGACATAAGAATTGGAAGTGGATAAAGTCACACCTACATTGTAAACATCAGCTCCGCCTGTGTTCATGAATTCCATGATCATCGTGGCGGTTTCGCCGGGATCGAGAATGCCGTTATCTCCGTCGTCGAGGGTCAGTGATTCCATGTGGATATCTGCCGCATAAGCCGTGAACTGCAATTCGGCTTCCCAGGTACCTTCATCGGAAGTAATGGAAATTTGCATATCAAAATCGTAAAGATCCGGAACATTTTCGGAAATTACAAAAGCAAAAGCATCTGTCAGATCGATGGTCGATCCGGCGGTCATCGTACCTAAGGTTTCCGTGCTGTCCGTCAGCGTGATATATTCGTCATCCACGGTCACATCGACTACCACATTGTTCAGATCATTGGTATTGCCGACTTCTGCCAAAGTTAAACTGAGCAGAGCTGTTTCTCCGAATTCCAGAACGTCGTCATTCCCGGAAACGATGCTGTTATCCACCACCTGAACATACGAACCGGAAGTCATGGCAGTAATGGGATATTCGGTAAGCAGAAGATTATTTCCGCTCACATACAGGCTAACGTCTCCGGCGGAAAGAGCGGAGGCAGAAAAATCTATCGTGGCATTTCCGTTATCGTCGGTCTCAGCCGTTCCGATTAATTCGTCATTTTGGATAAGCACACAGGAAATGCCTTCCACACCTGTACTTCCCGATTCGATGGTAACCTCGAAATTGGTCGATCCCAGAATAATGATCTGATCGAAACTGGCGGTAAATTCCAGCGGCTCGTCCGTCCAGATATGTAAAGCTGGATCGGTAAGCGCATTGCAATCATAGAAGCACCAGCGCAAAGCACCTTCTTCCCATTGTCCGGGAGCATTCACCCAGGGAGCCGTATCTACCTTCGATTCCATATGAGCACGTGCAATAAAATCGGTTCGATCATTATAAAGAGCATCCACAAATTCTCGGTTCAGATGCTCGGATGGACCTTCTGTGAAGCCTTCATTAAACCAGCCGTAACGGGAATTTCCGATGAATGCGGCAGCAAAATTTTCTATTTTCAACATGGTCTCGGCGATGCAATCCGACTGATCGAATCCACCGCTCATACAACCATGAGTGTAAACCAGCGGAAAACTGTGATCGATCCCATTCGCCTGAGAGAAATTGGTATTTGTCACCTGCCAGTCGTTCATACGTAAACCATAGGTATAATTGGCATGACCGGCATGATAAATAAAAGGATGCCCCTGATTTACTTCGTTGATTAAATCTGTGGAACTCCAATTTCCCAGATCACGGTCGTACATGGTGAGATAATTGTCATCTTCGGGAATACCGGTGGTTTCATAACCGTTATCGTCATGGAAACCGATGAGCAGATCGAGATAATCGCCACCCCAGGTTTGAGGATTGTTATACATATCTTCTCCGGCAAGCAATGGTCTGTCCAATTCACCTAAAACCGGTGCCGTTTGATACATAATAGACTTATTCAGCATATTATCCAGTTCGTCCTGAGTACTGAAAGGTAAGCGTGAAACCGCCAGATCCGGGATCAGATCGTCTTCACCGATTTCACCCCAAATGCCATCGTTGTCATCATCCCAGGTTCCATCCAAAGCAGAATAATACAGGTCGGCAGGAATATCATAAGCTTCATAACCACTGCCGGATTGCACATAACAATAAAAACCGCGAGGAGGTACCACTTCCACATCACCAGCTAATAAAACATTCTCGACTTCGTTACTCTGATATTCCTGAATGATATAATTTCTGATCTTTTCCTGATTGTCCTGACCGGTCATCGAAGCATAAATATCTGTGGTAGAAGCGACCTGCGTGATCAATCCGCGATGTAAATTCATTTCGATCAAGGCGTTAAAAGAGTTCATAAATTGTTGGGAAGTGATGATCAGCACCTGATATTCGCCTTCCCGGCTGGCAGCGGCGATGGGATAAGATGCAATCATTTCCGGATTCTGAGCGTAAGAACGTAATTTCTTATCGATCTGCTGATTCGATTTCAGATTGGCATTCGTCTGCCATAAATGGGGATTGTCGGTCAGTTCTATTTGAACGGTCATTTGTCGGAAATAAGAAACGCTTCCTTCTGCCGGGATGTATTTGATCGGTGAAATGGTGCAAAGTGCAAAGCCGTATCCGTTCATGAATTCTGTGGTCAGATGACTTTGTTGAGCAGCAGGATAAATCGTTTCCGACCGATAAAGTTCTTCATTTTTATTAAAAATACCTGAATTTCCCAAAGAAATCGGTTGCGAAGCTTGCATCGGATAAAGTAGATACGAACCTTCCAACTGAGTTTCGTTCATACCGTTCACCGTGATCGAAGCAGCAATTTTTCCGGGAGGAAGTAAAAGTTTTACCGCCCGATACGGTAAAGCTGGCTCGCCTGTTTTAGCAGCTAATTGCGTATCACTAAACATGATAACGTCATATCCATCCTTTACGGAAAGGGTGGGATCGTTAAAATAATATGTCTTTTCGACAACTTCTGCCTGCAGGCAAACTGCGAAAAGTAGAAGAATTATCCAGAACGTTTTTTTCATAATTATCCTCTTATATTTTTTTATTAATATTTATGCAAGAAACGAACCAGTCCACCAGCCGGCAAGAAAAAAAAGTTCAGAATAAAAGATTATAGGAAAAGCGTGTGAATGACAGATTTATAAATAGAAATCACATCTTCTGCGCAAGCATCGCTCCGATATAAGCACTTACGTCTCGGAAAGATAAGTTATCAGGAATTTGCAACTTAGATTTACGAGTATTTATGAATTTTCGCTGAAAGAGAATTTGTTGTTAATGATAACATTTATACAAGCATCCACAACTTGTGGATCATAAAAAGTGCCATTGTTCTGGATGATTTCCTCCAGGGCAATATCCATTCCGCGAGAAGGTCTGTAAGGACGGTGGGACGACATGGCTTCCACCACATCTGCGACACCAATAATTCTGGCTTCCAGGATGATTTCGGAAGAAGATATTTGCATAGGATAGCCGGAGCCGTCGAGTTTCTCATGATGCTGAAGCACAGCTTTAGCTATGGGCCAGGGAAAATCTATCGACTTGAGAATTTCATAACCAGCCTGTGAATGCGTTTTTATAATCGCCATTTCGATCTCGGTCAATTGTCCCGGCTTACTTAAAATTTCAGAAGGAATCTGGATTTTTCCGATGTCATGTACCAAAGATGCAATACGAAGACCATCTATCTGATCTTCACTTAAGTTCATTTCTCTTCCGATGGCACAAGCTAATTCTGCCACTCGTTTTTGATGACCGGCAGTATAAGGATCACGCATTTCGATGGCAGAAATTAGTCCATCCACCAGATCGGTCATCAATTTTCGTAACTTCTGGTTGGATTTTAATACTTCCAGCTGTGTCTGTTTTCTTAACGTAATATCTCTTAATGTAGCCAGATAAGCAGGTTTACCATCCCATTCAATCTGCACTATATGTACCTCTGCCATTTTCACAGAATCATTTTTTCCAGGAATGGATATTTCAAAAATCGAGGAAGTATCAACCGTATGACCAAATTTCGTTTTCAGCAATTCTTTCTGAGATTTGCCGAATAATTTTTCAAATGCTTTATTAATATAGATAATCTCTAATTTATCGTTAATGAGCGCGATCCCATCTGTATTCTCTTCGATTATTTTCTTGAACCGCATCTCACTTTTAGCCAGGGCAGAGTCTGCATCAAATTTGGTGAAGGCAACCTGTAAAGTAGCGTTGAGATCGATATCTTCGAACGGCTTAACGATGTATCCGTAAGGATTGGTTGCTTTGGCGCGGTTCAGGGTGGCTTTGTCGGCATTAGCAGTTAAATAGACGATAGGCACATTAAGTTGAGAAGTGATAATTTTTGCTGTTTCGATGCCGTCGATTTCACCTTCGATCTTGATATCCATCAGGATCAAATCCGGTTTCAACAAATAAGCGGATTCGATGGCACTTTGTCCATCTGAAACGATATCTACTACTTCATAATTAAAGTTAACCAGACTGCTTTTTATATCTTCGGCAATAATTCTTTCGTCTTCGACGATTAAAATGCTTTTATTCATTTTTCCCCTCTTTTACTTAGAAAGCATTTCTTATGCCAGCCACTTATCTTTAACAATTTTAGTTTTATACTTTTTATATATAATACTTACGAAATATTTTTTCTTCTACAGATTCTGTTGATATTTCTGTTTAATGAGACATTTTGGGCACAGAATTGTCTTATGTGCCACAATGAAAAACCAAATCATTCCGATCCAGCATATCGGTGAATTCCTAAAAAAGCCGCAGATAAAAATCAAAAGTCAGCTTGCCGAAAAGCAGGTAACAAAACACCGCAAAAATCAGAAAAGGTCCGTAAGGAAAGACTTTTCTGTGATCGTGTCGAATCAGAAGCAAAATAATAATTGCCGTAACAGACGAAATTAAAATGGTAAATATCGTTCCCAAGGCACCCAGGAAACTCCCGATGGCAGCGATCAATTTGATATCTCCGCCCCCCAGAGATTCGCGCTTGGTGATCTTATCGAAAATGTAACCGGTCAGCAGAAAAACCGCAAAAGCGAGAAAAGCGCTCAGGAAAGATTCCAGCAGAGAAATATCGGAACCCGGAAGTAATGAGAACGCCCATCCCATGGCAATTAATGTTAATGATAAAACATCAGGAATGATTTTTTGAAAGGCATCGATAAAAAAGATCAGAAGCCCGACTGCAACAAAAATCAGATACTTGATGAAAAGAAGCGAAAGTCCGAATCGAAGATACACTACAACGAAAAGCAGCGGAGTAATCACTTCCACCAAAAAATAATGCCAATGGATTTTAGCTCCACAATAATGACATTTACCCCGCAGAAACAGGTAACTAAAAATCGGAATATTGTGATACGGTTTAATTGGCGTATTACAATTGGGACAATGCGAATTGGGAAAAGCAATCGACATCTTTCGCGGAAGACGATAAATGCAGACGTTAAAAAAACTACCGAATGCCATTCCAAACAGTGTTATAAAAAAAATTATTAATGCTTCCATAAAAAATGAAAAAAAATGCTCGGACTGAAGTCCGAGCATTTTTTATTTAATCTTATTTCAAACCGGAACTGATAGCGCGTCCGAGATTGAATATCGGCAAGTAAATGATGATAATGATATAGCCTACCATCACAGCCATCATAACGATTAACAAAGGTTCGATCAGCGAGGTTAAGCGGTCGATCACGGAATCCACCAGTTTTTGATGGAATTCGCCGGCTTTTCTTAACAAACTGTCCATATCTCCGGTTTCTTCACCGGTTGCCATCAATTGCAGCAAAGTCGATGGGAAAACACCGGTTTTCTTAAACGCCCCTGCCACACTATAGCCCTCTTTAACCATCACTCTCGCTTTACGGATAGCATTCTCTATTACCGCATTCTGTACCACATTCTCGATCAATTCCATGGTGTCCATGATCGGTACGCCTGCAAACATCAGAATACTAAAAGTTCGGGCGAATTTACTCATAATCGAGTTTTCCATCAAATTACCTATGACGGGAATTTTGAGAATGATACTATCGACTATGAATCTTCCCTTATCGGAAAGATAGAAGAGGAAGAATGCCATAAATACTGCAATAATACCAAGCAAGGTAACAAAGAAATGGTCTCTGATAGCATTACTGGCAGCGATAGCAGCCATGGTTGGTCCGGGTAAATCAGCATTGAAACTCTCATAAACCGAAGCAAACATAGGAATGATGAAATAAAGTAACACACCAATGATAATTAACAAGAAAACAAAAATAAAGACAGGATAAGCGACAGCAGACTGTACCTTTCTTCTTGTATCTTCCATCCTTTCCTGATATTCTGCCAACTCGTCCAGAACAGTGTGTAAAGTACCGGAGACTTCTCCCGCTTTCACCAATGAAATATAGAGTGGATTGAATACCCCCGGATGCTGTTCCATTGCCTCCGAAAGACTGAATCCCTTTTTGATGTCATTGGCAAGTTTCGTGAGTACTTTTTTAAATCTTTTATTCCTTTCTTCTTTTGCCAGATTAGACAGAGATTTTTCGATCGTGAGTCCTGCTGAAAACATGGTTGACATCTGTCTTGTAAAGAAGACCAGAGTTTTCAGACTAACGCCGGTTCTCAGTTTGTAGATGGTTAACATCACTTTTTCAAAGAGCGAGAGTCGACCCTGAAAAGCTCCTTCCGCACTGGATTTTACCGAAATGAGTATGCTTCCTTCTTTGGTCAGCTTCTCGATGGCTTCATCCATGGAGTTGGCTTTTATCGCGCCTTCGACTTTCACACCCTTTGCATCTTTAATTATGTATTGAAAACTAGCCATACTAAATTTTCCTTTTGGTTTACATCAATATTAATCGGATATGGTCAATTTGATCACTTCATTGATCGTCGTTATGCCTTCCTTCATTTTTAGAAGAGCGCTGTCGTGCATGGTCATCATTCCATTATTTAAAGCGGCATTACGAATTTTATCCTGATCTTCTCCGTCAAATATTAATTTTCTTATTACAGGTGTCACTTCCAGCATTTCGAAAATACCGGTTCGTCCGGAATATCCTGTATTATTGCAGTGAACACAGCCTTTTCCCTTCTTGAATTTGATTTCTTTTGCTTGTTCCGGAGTAATACCTGCATCTTGCAGTTCTTCCGGAGTGGGAGTATAATCTGCAACACAAAGAGGACAGATTTTACGAACCAAACGTTGAGCCATAACCAAATTCAGAGATGAAGCCACCAGATAAGACGGGATACCAATATCCAGCATACGAGTAACGGTGGAGGGAGCATCGTTAGCGTGAAGGGTGGTAAACACCAAGTGACCGGTAAGCGAGAATTTGATAGCAATATCGGCAGTCTCTTCGTCTCGAATTTCACCGATCAGAACAATGTCCGGGTCCTGGCGCAACACAGAACGAAGAGCACGACCAAACGTCAGATCGATTTTGGAATTCGTTTCGATCTGAGTAACGCCGTCCAATCTGTATTCGACAGGGTCTTCCACTGTAACGATGTTTGTTTCGATGTCTTTGATCTCTTTCAAAGCAGCATGAAGCGTGGTAGATTTACCACTTCCGGTAGGACCGGAAACGATATTTATACCATACGGACGGCGAATCCATTTTTTGAACATTTTCAGGTTATCGGAAGTAAAACCAAGATTGGTCAGCGTAAAACCAAATTCTCCTTTATCGAGAAGTCGCATCACAACTTTTTCTCCGGTAACCGTAGGTGTAATGGAAACACGCACGTCGACGCTTTTAATCGCTGTCTTCAAAGAAATATGACCATCCTGAGGAAGACGACGTTCGGCAATATTCAATTTTGCCATCACCTTGATCAGAGAAACCATACCGGCATGCAGACCGATAGGCGGTGACATCACTTCCCGCAGAGCGCCGTCGATCCTGAATCGAACCCTTGTGTTTTTGGACAAGGGTTCGATATGGATATCTGTTGTATTTGATTTGATAGCTTCGGTGATGATGAGATTAACCAATTTCACGACAGGAGCATTTGCATCCTTTTTCGTATCGATGGTAATTTCATTTTCTTCTTCATCTATTGCTACAAACTCAAAATTTCCAACTGCATCTTCCACCTGACTGGTAGTTCGGATGCTCTTATAATATTTTTCCAAAGTATCGGTAATCGTGGATTCTCCGATTAATTTGGGTGCAATATTCTTATCGAGCAGAGTTCTCAGGTTATCATTAACAACTATGTTCTCCGGATCCGTCATTGCCACGATGATAGAATCACCTTCATCTCGCAGAGCAATGACCCGATTTTCTACAGCAAAAGGTTCGGGGATAAGTTTCACGATTTCAGGATCGATATCGAGCAATTCCTGTTCATCAACGACGTCATATTCCAGTTGTTGATGAAGTGCTTCCATCAATTCTTTCTCGGAAATATATCCCAATTTCCTTAAAGTTTCGCCTACTTTCAGGCCGAAGTTATTCTGTTTCAAAATAGCTTCTTTTACCTGCTCCTCGGTAGCATATCCCAAATGAATGAGAATTTCACCTAACCGAGCAAATTGCGGATTAAAGCTCATTGAAAACTCCTATTAGTCTATGTATCTTCTTAGAACTATGTCTGTCTCACCGGAAACGCCCGTGACAGGATCGGCTACTACAACAGTAACTGGTCTTTCGCCAGGATCTCCTGTCCCCGGAGGTGGCGGACATTCGTATTTAAAGAATACTACATATTTTTCCATTATTCCATTAACAGTTACCCCTTCATAACTGGCTGTAGTACTTCCATTTGTTACTACAGGATAACCGTATGTACTTGTAACTATAACTCGCTGCCCATTGATCAAATTATTCTGACCATCGAGAACAGTTGCGGTAATTAGTGAATATTGATGTGGTAAATTATTAGTTTGTGCATTCCAATCAACATGGTTGGGAGTAGCAACTACTTGAATTTCCACAAACTGGGGTGGCATCGTTACAATAGCTTGGTCAGTAAGCCCAGCTATTTCTACCTGAATCATTAAGCTATCGTTAGTATGCTCACCTTCATAATTCAGATAAGTATATGCAACACCGGAAGTTGAGTCTCCAACTGCATTTTCATTACCCACATAAGCCTCAGCGCCTATGGTTGCCCAACTTGGTTGAGTATTTAAAGAATCTAAATCTACCAACGAGAACCAGACGGCAGTAAAGTGATCGACCGGATTACCCCATTCATCATGAACAATGGCAGCACATTCGATTTGCCAGACACCACCACCCAAATCGATACCGGAATCGATGTCTCCGATGGTTAATTCTACCGAATTGGGAGGACCAGCATGGATTACGATGTTCGATTTTGTCGCAGATATTAATGTAGTTAGTGAATCACTACTCAAAATGAAAGCTTCTAAGGTAACAGTTCCAGGATTGGTACCACTACTTAAAGACACAACTGCCTGACCGTTCTCAGGTCGCACACTTAGATATTCATCAGTTGGATAGAATATTTGATTATTAATATTAGCTCCTACAG
>DAISYT010000055.1:0-10101 GCA_036825175.1 Candidatus Cloacimonadota bacterium | reverse complement strand
TGAAAATCCTCAATTAATATCAACCATCATGACGCCAAATCGATCATTTCACTGCACTACCCACGAAAATACTCTGATCGTAACAGATCGGAATGATGGAATAGAAATATATGATATTTCGGATAAATATCATCCCGAGTATTTAACTTCATATCAGGTCAAGACTAGTTCCTGGGTAAGCTTTGCTGTCGATGATTATATTTACATTGGAACAAAGTACAGCTACTGTAGTATTGTTGATGTCAGTGATAAAACAAATCCTGAATATGAAGCTAATTTTGATCTGTATGATCACCAATTTACTTCCATGGTTTTTCAAAGCAATATCGCTCATGTGAATAGTATTACTAACTATACTTCACAGATTCAAACGGTAAATTTATCAAGTATAACTCATCCAATTATGCGGGGAGGATATTGCAATGCTACAGGGAAAAAGGAAATCATTGTCGATTCAAACAAATCTTATGTTTTATGTGGAGGATCTGGTCTATACATTTATGATTTAACTTCAATTAGCAATCCTGAGTTGCTTTCACACCTACAACCTATTTGCTTTAATTACTCTCTTGCTGTATTCGACGATATTGCTTATGTAGCCACGACAGACGATATTAAAGTTATCGACTGCTCCACCCCAACTAATCCGGTAATTCAAAATGCTTTCAATTGCGGATGGGATTATGTGCAGAAATTGTATTATTACGATGACTACATTTATGGTGTTGATCGATATGAAGGAATTGTCTTTTATAATGTTCAATATAATTTCTATTTATATCTATCTACACTGTTTGAGCTCCCCGGCGTGATGCAATTGCACTTTAAAGATAATTTTATTTACGCCGTTCGTTCAAACGATCTAAAGATAATCGATATTTCCGACATTTCAAATCCGGTGATTGTAAATACTATCGATATCCCAACCAGTAAATCTTTTTTGATAAACGATAAATTATTTATTTTTGAACCTGACTGGAATCGCATACATGTTTATGACGTTTCAGACACCCAATATCCACAGTATCTTGGATATTTACCTTTCAATTATCAAGTTTGTGATATTCAGGAATTTCTACAATATACTGCAATAATGACGCCATATAACGGTATATTTTTCTTCAATGGTCTTTGGAGTCTTGTGAATTCTGACGAATTTGAAGTACCTTCTTCCCTGGATAATTGTAACCTTTCCTGCTACCCCAATCCCTTCAATCCCAGCACAACGATAACTTTTAACGTACCGCAAACAGCCTTGTTTGCGACAATCGAAATCTATAACATAAAAGGACAGAAAGTAAGGCAGCTTGTTAGCCCTCAGCATTCAGCCGGTCAACACTCTGTCACTTGGAATGGGAGTGATGAAAACAACAAGCCAGTCAGTTCAGGAGTCTATTTCTATAAATTAAAAGTCGGAGATGAAACAAAAGCTGTGAGGAAGTGCTTGTTATTGAAATAATGTAAAGCAAACATCCTTGTTTATGCAAGATTGCCAATCAGATGAGGAGTAAAAAGTGAGAACCTGTTTATTTTGTTTGTTTGTGATAAGTGTTTTTAGTTTATCTGCCGCCATTATCAACATCCCGGCAAATCAACCGACTATTCAGGTTGGGATCAATGTGGCTGTGGATGGAGACACTGTTCTTGTCCAACCGGGAACGTATGTGGAAAACATCAACTGCAATGGGAAAGAAATTACAGTTGCTTCGCTGTTTTTAACCACTCAGGATACGACTTATATCTCTCAAACCATCATCGATGGGAATCAAACCGGAAATGTGATACGATTTGAAAACATGGAAAATAATAATACTGTTCTGACAGGTTTCACCATAACCAATGGTCTATCTCAAGATCAGGGAGGTGGAATTCGTTGCAATCATACCAGCCCCATCTTGGATCATCTTAAAATCATTAATAATCACTCTGAAACCACTGCCGGGGGAGTTTATTGTAATTACTCTTTTCCAATAATATCAAACACGATTATATTCAATAATTATTCGCATGGTTCCGGCGGTGGCATCGCATGTTATTATTCGAGTCCGACACTATCAAACGTGAAAATCTCTTACAATGAAATGTATGGGAATCATGGTGCTGGGATTGCCTGTTACGATGATTCTAATCCCACACTAACCAACGTTGAGATTTCACATAATTCTGGATGTTCATACGGAGGTGGTCTCTACTGTTTAGATGATTCATGTCCTCAATTGTATGATGTGGTCATTGCTAACAATTCAGCGTATTTTTGCGGAGGTGGAATCTCAACAAATCGAAATTCAAACCTTTATCTCGAAAATGTTCTGATTACAGGTAACTATTGTGGAGACAGAGGAGGAGGTATTCACATCAGTGATGACTCTCATCACGTTTTAACGAATGTTGTTATCCAGAATAATACAGCTTTAGACAAAGGCGGCGGCATTATTTGTAATGGTCAGTTGGATTTAACAAACGTAACGATTAGCCATAATAACGCTTATGAAGGTGGCGGAATGTATGTTGATAGCCACAACGTAAACTTCGACGCGGTGGATCGATGCAACATCTACTGCAATTATGCTTATTTTGGCAGCGATTTATGCGGCAGTTATTATAATCCTGTGAATATAAATGTCATCGTGGATACGTTCACCGTCCAAAATCCAACTGCTGTGCAAGTCTATCCGCTGGAAGATTTTACGTTCGATATCTTAAACGGTTATTATTCATTTATTTATAACGATGTATATGTATCACCTGACGGTGCTGATACAAATGACGGACTTTCCTGGGATTCACCATTAAAAACCATAACTTGCGCTTTAACTCGCATCCAGACATCGATTACGGAACCACATACCATATTCTTGAGTTCAGGAACATTTAGTCCCGATACGAACCAGGAAATATTTCCTTTATTGTGTGTAAGCAATCTGAATTTAATCGGTATGGGACAAACTGAAACACAGCTAATTGGTGATGGCGAAGATGTCATACTTTTTCTTTCCGAAAAAGAAAACGTAACGATAGAAGGTATGACCATTAGTTCGGGAACTCAGGGACTTCATATTGAAGACTGCTCTGACATTAATCTTGAATCCTTAACTGTGAAAGACAATTTCATAGATGAATATCAAAGTCATGGCGGCGGTATTTATTGCTGTGCCTGTAGTTCGGTTTTATTTAATAATCTGTTAATTGAGGATAATCACAGTTCTTATGGAGCCGGCATATCTCTGAGCGGATTGACCAATGTCGCTGTAAATAACTGCATTATTAGGAATAATCAAGCCGAATACGGTGGAGGTGGTTTATCTACCACGGTTGGAACATTTAATTTAAATAACTTGCAGATTTACGGAAACAGGGCAGAATACGGTGGTGGATTATTCGGAAAATATCTTTCCATAATATTCCTGGAAAATGTTTCTATCCATGATAATGTTGCCAGAAATGCAGGCGGCATATATGGTCAGGGTGATGGCGTGGAATTTAATTTCTCGGAAAATGCTAACTGCAATTTATACAGGAATCATGCCACAATAGCAAATGATATATGTTTTTCACACATTGATCCTCAAGATATCATTGTCGATACCTTTACGGTAGCAACTCCCACCAGATTCCATGCCTATCCGGTTGAGGAAATCAGTTTTGACATACAGAATCCTTTATTCGATCAAGTAAACTGTGATCTTTTTGTTTCACCGGACGGCGATGATAATAATTCTGGACTTTCAAGCTATGAACCTTTGAAGACGATTTATGCTGCTTGTGCTAAGGTGCTTTCGGATAGCCTGAATCCGAATACGATTTTTTTGGATGAAGGGACTTACAGTTTAGAAACAAATGGTGAAATTCTACCTGTTTGCATGGCAGAAGATTACTTAACTTTACAGGGAAATGAAGAAAATCAAACGATTCTGGATGGTGGTGGAACTGCAAATTTGATCACTGTTTACATGGTAGAAAATTGTATTATAAACGATTTGATCTTACAAAATGGTTATGATGAATATGGTGCCGCCATACATGCTTCGTCTTCTTCTTTATCGATTAATAGGGTAAAATGCCAGAACAACTATGCTCATCATAGTGGCAGCGCCATCAGTGGCGGAAACGATTTGAGACTGGATAATGTTTGCTGTGTTAACAATGCGTCCGGTGATAATGAAGGAGCACTTTACATAAACGGCTATACCTTATTATTGAATTCGACTATATCTGATAATAACTCCGGAGAAGCAATCGTATTAACATCAGGAGAATTAATTGTAATAAATTCCATTTTAAGGGAAGAATCAATAAATCAGATTTTCTCTGATTACGGACAAATAGCCGTATCACATTCGAATATATTGGGAGGCGAGTCGGCTGTAACAGGCTACGAAACAATGGTTGTCTGGCTCGATGGCAATCTAGACGAAGACCCCATTTTTAGTTGGAGATATTATCTTCCTGAAAATTCCCCTTGTGTTGATGCGGGGACAACTTATTTTGAATGGAGTTCTCAGGTTCTGCTGGATATGCAGCCTGATGAATACTATGGTTCTGCTCCTGATATGGGAGCTTATGAATATGGTTTTGTAGACATCGGCGAAAATACGATTGAGCCCAACTATAATTGTGTTCTGCATCAAAACTTCCCCAATCCCTTCAATCCATCCACAACCATTTCATTTAACTTAACCGCAAAGAGCGCAAAGGACGCAAAAATCGAAATCTACAACATAAAAGGACAGAAAGTTAAAACATTCTCAAATCGCCAAATTACCAATTCACCCAATCAACAGATTATTTGGAATGGTGACGATGAAAATGGTAAAAGCGTTGCTTCGGGAATATACTTTTATAAATTGAAAGTCAGAAATGAAACAAAAGCTGTGAGGAAGTGTTTGCTGTTGAAATAGCCGAACCTTGAAAAGATTACAATTGGCGGATAAATCTTGCACTCGACCTTTTCAATGGTTGCTTGATAGATGTTGTTTTAGTATTAGATTCTTCGAGAGAAAAGCGAGAAGATTTCCTCAGAATGACAGCCCCACCTTACTCTGAAATGGCTTCTCTCACAGATTCTTTCACTTAGCACTTTCAGAGTACATATAAATGTAATAAACCTTGAAAAGGTTACAATTGGAGGAATTCTTGCACTCGACCTTTTCAATGGTTGGTTGATAGTTGTGTAATAAACCTTGAAAAGGTTCAGTAGTAAGAAAAGCCGTATAAATCATGCCTGTGGCAGATAAACCTTTTCAAGGTATATTTTTTAATGTCTTTCGTGGCAAACCATCATTTCACGATGTTTTGCAGCAGATTATTCACCACCGAATAAATATCGGTTTTGTGTTCATACACATCGTCGATAAGTTTTTCCAGTTTATAATTTTCGTGCAGGAACTCGCTGGTTTTTTGCAGAAGTTTATTGTGGGCGATCTGCTTCATCTCCAATTCCAGACGCTTTTTGCGGTTGCTCTCGAATAATCCGTTTGTCATCAGATAATTTCGATGCTGAGTGATTTCAGTCAGCAGTTCTGTTACGCCTTCATTATTCCTGGCGATCACCTTGCAGATCGGAGCTGTTCTGTCTTTAGTTTCTCCCAGATGCTGCATCATTTCTATTTCCAGGGTAATTCGTTCCACGCCGTCTTTATCGGCTTTATTCACCACGAAAATATCGGCGATTTCCATCACTCCGGCTTTGATCGCCTGAATTTCATCGCCCATGCCGGGAATCAGCACCAGAAGAGTGGTATCCACATTTTTCACCACTTCGATTTCCGATTGTCCCACTCCCACCGTTTCGATGAAAATATAATCACAACCATAAGCATCTAATATTTTCACGGCATCGGAAGTGGCAGAGGATATTCCTCCCAAATGCCCGCGGGAAGCCATACTGCGAATGAAAACGCCTTCGTCGGTGGCAAGCTGCTGCAATCTGATACGATCTCCTAAAATTGCACCTCCGGAAAAAGGGCTGGTTGGATCGACGGCAATTACACCGACTTTCTTATTCTGATTTCGCAGTTCACGTACCAGTTTATCGGTAAGCGTGCTCTTCCCCACGCCGGGAGCGCCGGTGATTCCAATGACATAAGCATTTCCCAAATAAGGAGTTATTTGCCGGATTATCTCTTCATTCTGATCCGTATTTTCCGCCAACGAAATTAGCCTGGCAGCTGCCAGCATGTTACCATGCAACAAGTCTTTCAAATATTTATTTATCATTACACATTCCATTTTTCCAGGAAATCGTAAATTTGCCTAAAATCGGAGACAAAATCCGCTGCCACATCTACTTGCAGAACCGGAAAGGATTTATCGGGAGTGGTGTAATTGCACCAGCCTTCCAACGACTCCAGAATGAAACCGAAATAGATCAGTTCATTATCCTGCACAGCAATTTGATAACGCCTCATTCCATCATTCAGAACCGATTCATCGACGATTTGGATATTCATTTGATCAGAGCTTTTTCCAGAACTTCCTCGACCTGATCCACCAAAATGATGTTCAAACCTTTCTTGATCTCTTCCTGGATTTCCGTCAGATTCGGCTCATTTTTGCGGGGAATGATCACATTTTTGATCTTGGCACGTTTGGCAGCGATCAGCTTTTCTGCCAGCCCGCCGATGGGTAAAACATTACCGGAAAGCGTAATTTCGCCGGTCATGGCAAGATCGTGTTTTGCTTTTTTGCCGGAAAGCACCGAAATAATTGCTGTGATCAAGCCGACGCCAGCCGAAGGACCGTCTTTGGGAATGGCTCCTTCCGGTAAATGAATATGCAAATCGCATTCTTTATAAAAATTCTCTTCTATTCCGTATTTAGCTGCGTTCAGACGGGCATAACTAAAAGCCGCCTGTGCCGATTCCTGCATCACATCGCCCAGTTGTCCGGTCAGTTTCAATTTGCCGGTACCTTTCATTTTGATCGCTTCGATCTGAAGAGTTTCGCCACCGTATTGCGTCCAGGCAAGACCGGTCACGATACCGACGGCATCTTCCCGATTCACTTCCGAATAAAGATGTTTGGGAATGCCCAGATATTCTTCCAGATCAGAAGCTTTTACGCTGATGTTGGTTCGCTCGTCACCTTCCACATATTTTTTCACCACTTTTCGCAAAATCGTGGCAATTTGACGTTCCAAGCTGCGAACACCTGCTTCACGAGTGTACAATTTGATGATTTTTTCCAAAGCTGCTTTCTGATAAGTTATCTTCAATTTCTCTTTCAGATCATGTTCTTCCAAGACTTTGGGAACCAGGTGTCTGGTGGCGATATTGATCTTTTCATAAGCCGTGTAACCCGGCAGCTCGATCACTTCCATTCTGTCGATAAGCGGCTGAGGAATTGAGCTGAGCGTATTTGCCGTTGTGATAAAAATCACTTGGGAAAGGTCGTATTCAAAATCCAGATAATGGTCGCGGAAAGTATCGTTTTGTTCGGGATCGAGCACTTCCAAAAGCGCTGAAGCCGGATCGCCCCGAAAATCCATACTCATTTTATCGATCTCATCCATCATAATAAGCGGATTACGCGTTCCCGCCTTTTTCATGCTTTGAATGATCACGCCCGGTAAAGCACCCACATACGTGCGGCGATGTCCGCGGATTTCTGCTTCGTCACGCACCCCACCCAAACTGAGACGCACAAATTTGCGATCCATGGCTCGGGCGATCGATTTTCCCAAAGAAGTTTTACCGACTCCGGGAGGACCCACGAAGCACATAATCTGACCTTTAACTTTTTTGGCTAACTTGACGACAGCCAGGTATTCCAAAATTCGTTCTTTTACTTTTTCCAAACCGTAATGATCTTCATCCAGAATCCGGTGAGCAACTTTCAAATCGAAATCTTTGTAGATCGGCTCATCCCAGGGCAGATCGAGAATCCAGGTAAGATAGGTATGAATAACGGAATATTCGGGAGAATAATTATTCATCCTGGAGAATTTATCCAGTTCGTCTTCCGCTTTTTTCCGTGCTTCCGGGCTGAGTTTAGCTTTTTTAATTTTTTCCTGAAAATCCAGCAGATCGGTTTTTTCTTCTTTGGTAACGCCCAATTCTTTATGGATGGCTTTCAATTGCTCGGTAAGATAATATTCCCGTTGCAATTTGCTAAGCCTGGATTTCACCGTGCCATCGATCTTGTTTTCCAGTTTTAGAATTTGGATTTCATCGATGGTAAGTTTATAAATTCTGCTGATCGATTCAAACAGATCGTCGATTTCAAAAAGAGTTTGTTTTTTCCGAATATCCAGCGCCATATTTGCCAGGGCGTAATAGAAAAATTCCTGGGGATCGGTGGTTTCGTTCAAAGGCAATAAAGCCTCTTCCGGAATGGATTTATTCAAATCCACATATTGACTGAAGACTTTTTTGAAAGAACGAAGCAACGCTTCCATTTCAATCTGTTTCTGAGTTATTGTTTTCGGAATTATGGCAAAATAAGCGTTAAGATAATCTGCCGTGCGGTAATAGCGCTCGATTTTAACACGTTTTTCACCTTCCACCAGCAGACGCATGTTGCCGTCCGGTAACTTTAAAAATTGCAGAATCGTGCACAGCGTTCCGTAACGATACAAATCTTTTGCTTTGGGGTCTTCATCGAATTCGGAAACGACTCTCTGACTAACACAGATAATCTTTCTATTCAAAGCTAAAGCAGCTTCCACTGCGTTCAGAGAGCTTTTTCTGCCTACCAGAAGCGGCGTTATCGTGAAAGGAAGCACCAGTGCATTCCGCAACGGAACCACCGGCAGCAAACCATAATTTCCATCTTTTAAAATAAATCCTTTTTCAGCCATCAAACCTCCAGATATAACTGAAATTATTTTTTTCTTAGGACAATTTATGTCAAACCCATTCTTTTGCAACCCCAGAAAAGGATTATGAATGAAAGAAAATTCCTTTTGCCCGGTTTATAATGCTTTAGAGAAATTTGAATAATGTAAATAAGTTAGCTTTTAACGAGATTAGTCAATCTTCGGAATGTGTTTTATTTTGATTAGTTTCGTGTTGACTAAGAATTTTTTCCATTTCTTCTTTTGGTATTTGTGGTCTTCCAGTTTTATCAGATGGGTATTTATTCATTAATTCGAGCAGATGTTGTCCTTCTTCAGAGTGTGAATCCAGTACAATCATTTTGTTTTTTTTTGTAGGAGGGGTTAAAATTTTTAAATGATTTTGTTCAATAAAAAATTTAATATAAAAATGTTCGGGGATATTGTTTAAATCACTATAAAATATCCACGCTTTATAAACTCCATTTTTAAGTTCAATATCATAGCCAATGATTTTTTTGATTTGGATATCATGTCTATAATTTGTTATATCAATCTTTGAGAAATAATAATACATACGATTAACAGTGTTGTTTTCGATATTCTTTTTTAGTCTTTGGAGAAATTTGACGATTAAATTATTCAATTGTGGAGTGACAATTTTACTAGAGCCAAAAAAACCTAATCTTTTATAGGTTTCGGCTTTTAATTTATTTTTAATTCTGGAAATTCTTTTTCTTAGAGCCACATATGAAATATCGAGGTTTTCATGCATCTCTTTAATATTTTTGTTACATTTAAAATAGTAGAGAATTGTTTGTAATTCTTCATCAGAAAGAGCATCAAATGATTCTTTGAAAGCTTTTGATAAGTCTTCATCATGTTCTACTTCAATATTATTCGACGTGTCATTCAGTAAAGTATATCCATACTTCTGCGTTTTTTTATTTTCTTTTTTTACTTCATCAAAATATTTTAAGCAATAATTCTTCGTTGTATTAATTATCCACCGTTTATAATCACTCTGTTGAACATCATATAATAAAAAAAGACTCACTGCTTGGGATGAAATATCCTGAGAAGCTTCTATATTACCAGTTTTATAAAATGCATAATCAAATGCAATTTTATGTAACTTTTCAATTTCCTTTTCTGATATTTTCATATTTCACCTTTTTGTTTTTCAATTTTCTTGATAAATTAGGTCAAGATAAATTAAAAAAAAGTAGTGGTGGCGTCACAATTAATAATTTTGTTGGATATGTTATTAAAAATAAGGCTTCTGCAAAATAAGCAGAAAATAGAGTGGAATTTTGATGAAGAAGTAT